>JBOHWI010000510.1:0-7815 GCA_050736675.1 Binatus sp. (SeqCode) | reverse complement strand
AGCCTCAGACACTTCATCCCGGAGATGATCCTGGCGGCCGGCGTTCTGGCCATCGTGATCATCGACCTCGCGGTGCGCGACAAATCTCGACTCGGCGCGCTGGCTCTGATAGCGGCTGCGGCCTCGTTGGTGGCGATTGGGTTGGAGCCGGCGTCGGCGGGCGCGTGGCTGTTCCATCGGATGCTGGTGTTCGATTCGTTCGCGATTTACTTCCGCGCGCTGATCGCGCTGGCGGCGGTGGTGGCTATCTGGATGTCGATTGGCTCGGCGGAAGTGCGGGGCTGCGACCAGGGCGAGTACTACGCGATCCTGCTTGCGAGCACGTTCGCGATGTTTCTGATGGCGGAGTCGGCAAACCTGCTGATGGCTTACCTTGCGCTCGAGTTCGTCAGCCTGACGTCGTACATCCTGACCGGTTTCTTGCGGCACAACCGTCGCTCGCTCGAAGCGGCGCTGAAGTATTTGATTTACGGCGGCGTCGCGTCTGGCACCATGATTTACGGGATGAGCTGGATTTTCGGAATCACCGGCTCGCTCGACTTCAGCGTGATCAACAAGGCGCTGTCGACGCCGGCGCATCTGCCGGTGCTCGCGGTATTTATCGCGTTGGTGCTGATCCTGACCGGGATGGGCTACAAGGTGGCGTCGGTGCCGTTTCATATGTGGGCGCCGGACGTTTACACGGGCGCGCCGATTCCGATTACGACTTTTCTGGCGATCGGATCGAAGGCGGCGGGCTTTGCGCTGCTGACGCGGTTCTTCTTCCCTGCGATTTCTCATCTGGCTGCCGGCGGAAGCTGGACGGCGCTGGCGGGCGTCGATTGGCCGCAACTGCTGCTGTTCGTTTGCATCATCACGATGACGCTCGGCAACCTTGCGGCGCTGCAGCAGACCAACATGAAGCGGCTGCTGGCGTATTCGAGTATCGCGCAGGCGGGGTACGCGCTGATGGGATTCGTGGTGCTGTCGAACGACGGCATTCGCGCGATGCTGTTCTACCTGTTTGCCTACTACGTAATGGATGCGGGCGCGTTCCTGGTCGTGATGATCGTGGCGAACTCGACCGGGCGCGAGGATGTCGAGGCTTACCGCGGGCTGGCGTGGCGCGGCGGAATCGTGCCGGCGGTCGCACTGACTATATTCCTTTTCTCTCTGACGGGTATCCCATTGACGGTCGGGTTCATCGGAAAGTTCTACTTATTTGCGGCCGTGATTAAAGGTCAGTTCTACATACTGGCTATTGTGGGAATACTCAATTCAGTAGTGTCTTTGTATTACTACTTGAAGCCGATCCGGACGATGTTCTTCGAGCAACCGCGCGGCGACGAGGGCGTGGTGAAGTTCGAGGCGTGGAATTATGGGCTGATGGGAGTGCTGGCCTGCGCGACGATCGTGTTCGGGCTTTACTGGTCGCCGATAATTTCGTTTGCGAATCGGTCGTTGAGCTTTTTTACCGGGCCGACCTAACCCCTAACCCCTAACCCCTTCCCACTGTGGGAAGGGGAACAATCGAAGAAAAAGATTACTCAAAGACGATTGTGCGGTTGTGGTGGAGCAGAACCTGTTTTTTCAGGTGGGCGCGGACGGCTGTTGCCAGAACCATCACTTCGAGGTCCTTGCCCTTGCGGGCCAGGTCGGCGACGGTGTCGCGATGAGTCATCGGGGCCGTGGCTTGCGCGATTATCGGGCCGGCGTCGAGTTCCTCGGTCACGTAATGGGCGGTCGCGCCGATCAATTTGACGCCGCGGTCGTGCGCCTGCTTGTGCGGGCGCTGGCCGGCGAAGGCGGGCAGGAAGCTGTGGTGAATGTTGATGATCGGCTTGTTCCATGCGCGAAGAAATTCGCCGGATAGCACTTGCATATAACGCGCGAGGACGACGGTGTCCGCGCGCATCTCGCCGAGATGCTTCAGCAGCGCGGCTTCCGCCTCGGATTTGCGATCCTTCTCCACGGGTATCACCCTGAATGGCACCTCGAACGGGCGCGCCAGCGATTCCACGTCGGGATGATTGCTGACGATGCCGACGACGTCGCCGTCGAGTTCACCGACATGGTGGCGGCTCATGAGATCCATCATGCAATGCGGCAGGCGCGACACCATAATGACAATTCGGTCCCGCCTGGCGGCGTCGAAGAGCTGCCACTTAAGGCGTTCCCACGGCAGCAGTGACGTCATCGACGCGTCGAGTTCCCGATTCAGCTCGTCAACGGGCAGGCGCAAGCTCTCAAAGTGGATGCGCCAGAAGAAGTGGCCGTCCTCGTCGTCGGAGTACTGGTCGGAGGTGATAATATTACAGCCGAGAGTGAACAGGTGGCCGGCGACGCGGGCTATGATGCCGGCGCGGTCGATGCATGAGATGAGGAGAGTAGCTTTGCCTGCGGCCACGCTGATTGCTCCGGGAGCGAATACTAAGTCTGAATTGTAATGTGTGCGCGCGCAAATAAACAAACCGAGGCCGGCGGGATGCTATATGTAGTGGCGACGCCAATCGGCAATCCCGAGGATATTTCGGCGCGCGCGATTCGCACGCTCGAGGAGGTCAGCCTGATTGCTTGCGAGGACACGCGGCGGACCGGGCAGATGCTCGCGCGCCATCGGATTCGCACGCCGACGATCAGCCATTTCGAGCATAACGAGGAGCGGCGCGTGCCGGAGCTGGTCGAGCGGCTGCAGGCGGGCGAGAAAATCGCGCTCGTCACCGACGCCGGGACGCCGGCGATTTCGGATCCGGGCTTTCGGCTGGTGCGCGCGGCGCTCGAGGCGAACCTGCGCGTGGTGGCGGTGCCGGGAGCGTCGGCGGTAATCGCGGCACTGTCGGTTGCCGGTATCCCAACCGACAGGTTCACGTTCGAAGGATTTATTCCGGCGCGCGATGCGGCGCGGAGGAAGGCGCTGGACGAACTGCGGCGCGAGCGGCGCACGATGGTGTTCTATGAGGCCGCGCGCCGGCTGGCGGAGACGCTCGCCGCGATGGCGGCCGCATTCGGAGAATCGCGGGAGGCCGCGGTCGTCTGCGAAATCACCAAGACCTACGAGCGGACAATCCGCGGGACGCTCGGCGAGCTCGAACGGCGTTTTCGCGCGACTCCCGCGTTGGGAGAGATAGCGATCGTCGTCGCGGGGATTCCGGAAACGAAGAGCGTCACGGATTCGAGAGACGTCACTATTGATGTGAGTGAGGCGCTCGAGGTGCTGCGTGAGGCGGGACTCGGGCTCAAACAGGCGAGCGCCGTAATTGCGCGGATTAGCGGGGTCGGGCGTCGCCAAGTGTATCAGGATGCGCTCAAGTTGCGCGATGACGACTCCAGTGATGACTGACCGGTGGACAGGGCCAAGTACCTGCGCTTGCAGTCGCCTGGAGGGTGCGGTTCAATGAAAAGGTGGTGCGGTGATGGTGACGAGGGCTAAAGCCGGGCATGCGAGCAGCCCGATAATCGTGCTGGTGGTTCATGGACCCAACCTGAATCTGCTTGGCGAACGGGAGCCCGAAGTTTACGGCCGAACCCGCCTGGCCGATATCGACAAGGAACTCAAACAGCTGGGACGCGAACTCGAAATGAAGGTTGAGACGTTTCAGTCGAACAGCGAAGGCGGCATTGTCGATCGGATTCAGAAGGCGCGCGGCAAGTGCGACGTACTATTGATTAATCCCGGCGCATACACCCACACCAGCGTGGCAATTCGCGACGCGATCGCGGCCGTGAATATCCCGGTGATCGAAGTGCATCTGTCCAACGTCTATCGGCGCGAGCCGTTTCGGCATCATTCGACGATTGCGGATATCGCGCACGGCCGAATCATGGGATTCGGCGCCGAGAGCTACGGATTGGCTCTCAGAGCGGCGCGCACTATTGCCGAGGAGTCGCGCCGACGGAGCGGGTGATCGCCATGGCGGGCAACGATCCAGAACGCAGACGAGCCGCGGTTGAGGGAAGACACGGAGACGGGATGGAAGTACGCGAACTAAAGACGCTGCTGGTCCTGATGCGCGATTACGGGCTGGTCGAACTCGAGATCGAAGACAAGAAGGGCAAGGTGCGGCTGGTGCGCGGCGGCGGCCGCGCGTCGGTGGACGAGACCGAGTCCGGCTCGGAGGCCCACATCGCGGCGCGCGCCGCCTCGCCAATCAAGATGGCGATGCGGCACGTCGAGGCGACCGCCGAGGAAGGCGCGAAGGCGGCGGGCAAAATCGACCTGGCGCCGAATCAGAAACTAATCGAAAGCCCGATGGTGGGCACGTTTTACCGGGCCGCATCGCCTGACGCGGCGCCGTTCGTCGAGGAAGGATCGTCGGTGCGCAAGGGCCAGCCGCTGTGCATTATCGAGGCGATGAAGATGATGAACGAGATCGAGTCGCCGGCGGCGGGGCGGGTAATAAGAATCCTGGCGGAGAACGGGAATCCGATTGAATACGGTCAACCCTTGATGATCGTCGAAGTGATCTGAAGAGGCGGAGCGCTCGCCGATGTTCAAGAAACTGCTGGTCGCAAATCGCGGGACGATCGCAATCCGGATAATCCGCGCATGCCGCGAGCTGGGAATTTCGACGGTCGCGGTTTTCTCGACCGCGGACAAGAACGCCCTGCACGTGCGGATGGCCGACGAGTCGGTGTGTATCGGCCCGCCGGCGGCTGAAGACAGCTACCTGAACATCCCCGCGATTCTGAGCGCGGCCACGACCTTCGGCGCCGACGCGGTGCATCCGGGGTACGGCTTTCTCTCCGAGAATGGCGATTTCGCGGAGGCATGCCAGAAGTCGGGGCTGAACTTCGTGGGTCCGCGCGCACGTCATATCAGGTTGATGGGCGACAAACCGCGCGCGCGGCGAATCATGAAGCGTGCGGGCGTCCCGGTTTTGCCGGGCAGCGAGGGCACCGGCGTCACCGAAGTGCGTGAGGCGCAGGCCGACGCGAAGCGGCTGGGCTACCCGGTGCTGATCAAGGCGGCTGCCGGCGGCGGCGGCAAGGGGATGCGAGTCGCTCGCGACGCCGGCGAGCTGACGCGCCTGTTTCCGCTGGCGCAGGGTGAATCGGAGGCGTCGTTCAGCTCGCGCAAGATGTACCTCGAAAAATACCTCGAGCGTGCACGTCACGTTGAGTTCCAGATTCTCGCGGATTTGCATCGCAACGCGATTCACCTCGGCGAGCGCGACTGTTCGATTCAGCGGCGCCATCAGAAGGTGATCGAAGAATCGCCGTGCCCGATCCTGACGCCGCGGCTGCGCGAGAAAATGGGCAAGGCCGCGGTCCGTGCGGCCGAAGTGGTCGGCTATTCCAACGTCGGCACGGTGGAATTTCTGCTGGCGGGCAACGGCGAGTTTTACTTTATCGAGATGAACACCCGGATCCAGGTCGAGCACGGCGTGACGGAGATGGTCACGGGCGTTGACCTGGTGAAGGAAAGTATCCGGATGGCGATGGGCGAGAAGCTCGGGCTGAAGCAGCGACAGGTGACGTTCGAGGGCGCCTCGATGGAGTTTCGCATCTACGCCGAGGATCCCGAGCGTCATATCCCGTCGCCAGGCGTGGTCACCAATCATCATACGCCGGGCGGACTGGGCGTGCGCGTCGAGACGGCGCTGTACGACGGCTATCGCGTGCCGGTGCAGTACGATCCGCTGATCGCGAAGCTGATCGTGCATGCGCAGACGCGGCCCGAAGTGATCGCGCGGGCCAAGGCTGCTCTGCGCGAGTACGTAATCGACGGCATCAAGACCAATATCCCGCTGCATCTGAAGATTCTGCACGACCCGGATTTCAACCGCGGCGAATTCTCGACTGATTTTCTAAGCCGCTACGAGCCGGCCCGTTCCGAAACCGCGCATCACGCGCCGGTAAGCAAGGCTTCTTGACCACGATCAAGCCATCGCGTCGGGCGTCGGCACTAAGCTCGTTAAGTTGATCTGCTGGATTTCCACACGTACACAGTACCTTTAATGGCAAGAGGACAGTCCGTCTTAGCGAGCGCCCAAGAACCCCGGCCAGAAAAAATGCAGTCCTCAACTGGCCAAAATCCTACTTCTGCTTGGCTGCGGTAGCATCGGGTCCGCCTTAGGGGCCACCAGTAGCATCGTGGCCTGGCCGAGATGCGATGTAGGCCGCTACTCGGTCAAGCAGGTTCTTTAAGTTCTTGGTCGCTTGGTCCTGCTGGTCCTTCTCTGTTGCCGGTGTTGGGTTAATGGCGCAGCTTACTTGCCCGACTCTTACCGATGTTCCGCTATTCTCTGCCTTGAGCGTAAACTTGGTCTCGAAGTGCGAATAAAAGGGATTTTTGAGGTCCTCCCAGGATACTATGTGCGCCCCAGGGCTTGAGGACACGCGCTCTTTGATGACGACCCCGAAGTCTTCGCCAGCCGCTTTGCGATTTCGCGGGACTAATTGCTCACCACCGCGCGGGACCATCCCACTCTAAGATCTGGGTTCGATGATCTTCCGATTCGGTTTTCCTCAGAAGCAAGAGCGAATAGCCCATCGCGCTCAGTCGATCCTTGTGGTGAAGCGCATCGAAAACGTCCTCCTCCGGCGCCTTCACAAAGGTTGTAGCATCGTAATGGAAACATTTATGAGAGTCAAAATGACTGTGTTCTGTTTCCACCTGCACGGAAGGTGTAACGCTCGCCATAGCCGAGCTGTACAGCAAAATCGAAAAGAGAACGTACGACCAGGGCACGAACGCGATGCAGACCGAAACAGCACCCCCTCATGGATTCACTCCTTCCATTTATCATACGAATCGCTGGCCGTCCTGGGAAGAGCCTACGCGTTTCGCCGATAGCAGGTCATAAGCCGAGTAGTGCAATTTGCTAATCTTCGGGAATGAGTACCTCCCACCCAAAGAAAGGGCCCGTAATGCCGTAGGGATTAGAGTAAGTCGAAGTGTATGGCCCGAAAATTCCACAGTTACCGGAGATCGGCACGTCCGCTGCGAAGAATAGATTTGGGGAGAGGGGCGTTTCCGGCGTCAGACTCGGCGATCCTGTTGTCGCAGTGAAATTAGTTGTCTCCGAGTTCTCAACTTCAGCGTTTACTCCTTCGAAAATACCTAACACCGTCGAGTCAGGTAACTCCGTGCATCCTTGTCCCAGAGTTACGACGTTGGTGTTCGTACTGGAAGGGAACCCGTTAACCACGTAATTGGACAGGTTCAGACCTGCAGCGCGATACACAGTCATAAACGCTTCCAACTCTCCATAGTACTTCTGATCCAGGCAATTAGTGAATCTCTTGGGCGTAAACGTGAACTTATATGATCCATTGAGGTCCGAGTTATCTGTGGAGGTGCCATACTCGTGAATCAGCAACCATGAGGTCAGATAGTAATTCACTTTCGGTTTGCTAATTGCGCGCTGCTCATTCCTTGGCCCGAGTTCGCCATCGCGAACACGTCTGCACAGCGCAAAGAGGAGTTGTACGGTTCAGGGACTTGCCCCATCGAGTCTGCTGGTAATCCAAGTACTGCGAGGAATAGAACGGTGACGACAGGAACGGACGCGAACGCAAAGCGTATCGAACGCGCACATTTGAAGGTATAAATAACCCCTCCAGTGTCGCACTACACTTCGCCGGTCTGCCGCGGGAATCGCGGGGCGATTTGAGTACGGCGATGGCAGCGCGGAAGTCGGCTCAGATTCTGCGTGCGAGCAGCCTGGCGCTGACTGCCAGTTGTCGCCTTTCTACTCCAAGTGATCGGAATTCGTCAACCGCCAGGGACGGGACTTGATACATGGCGAGCGAACAGTGACGCCGAGTATGCTAGCTGTCGGCAGCGGCGCGGGCTAATATCGGACTTGCGGGCTCGGCACGGGAGACCTATAG
>JBOHWI010000509.1:0-7751 GCA_050736675.1 Binatus sp. (SeqCode) | reverse complement strand
CTGATGGAGCAAGGAGTCGAATAGTTCGGCAAAACGGCCCGCTTCGGCGAGGGCGCGCCATTCGAAAAGCTGCTCGAGCATCGGGTGCGAATTGCGATCATCTTCCAGCCGCGCGAGGTCGGCATAGTCCACGGCAAAGAACGGAGATGCCCAGGCCTTGAGACGGCTGGAGCGGCGGCCGGGATTTTCGATTCCCCTGAGGAGGTCAAGAATCCAGGCGGCCTCGCGCGTCTGGAACAGTCCGTCTTGTTTGCAGAAGGCGTACGGAACGCCGGTCTGGCGCAGGTATTTTGCGATTTCCGAGCTGTCGCGATTGCTTCGCGTGAGGACATAAATGTCTTTCGCTGTGACCCGGCGCGAAGCATCATGCCCGTCTCGAATTGCGATCGCCCGATCGGCGTCATTGAGGATGCTACGAATTTCGTGCGCGAGCTTGACGCCGATCGCTTCGCGCATTCGGCGCGAAAACTTGTAGCGATCGTTGCCCGGATTAAATTTCAGCAACGTAATCGGAGCGATCCGGTTGCCGCTCGGTGCGACCGCGCTCAGAGCTTTTTTACCGCAGGTCACCGGAGGGTCGTATTTGATCTCGCCATTGAAGATCGGCTCGCGCGCGTTCTGATCGAAAATGAGGTTGTACGCATCGATCATAGCGGCCGTGGAACGAAAATTTTCGCGCAGCCGGACAATCTTTGCCCCCCGCGCCGACAGGTGTCGGCAGGCTTCGAGGTACGCATGAACGTCGGCGCCGCGGAACGCGTAAATCGCCTGCTTCGGATCGCCGATCACGTAAACCGTGATGCCGGCGTCGTCGTCGACGAAGACGCGGCGGAAGATTGTCCACTGTAGTTGGTCGGTGTCCTGGAACTCGTCGATCAGCACGACGCGATAGCGATCGCGCAGCGCCGCGGCCAGCGATTTGCCTCTCTCCGCATCGAGCGCGTCCGCGAGCCATGCGAGCATGTCCTCGTAATCCAGCGTGCCGCGCTCACGCTTGCGCGCGTCCATCCTGCGCAAGACACCCGGCAGCAATTCGTCCGCGACCCGCGCCTCGACAGCAAGCGCGGCCTCGACGCGCGCGAACGCCTCTACGATCGCGCGGACATTCGACGACATGTCTTGCGGAAATCGGTTGCTCCGCTTCCGGGTCTTTTCCGGCTCGAGGATGCGCGCGAAATCGAAACCAAGGAGGCCCTCGCCAAGCTTTTCCGGCGCGCCGGCGGCGCCGCTTACGATTCGTTCGAGTTCGCGCATGGCATCGAGCGCGCGATCGCGCGCCTCCGGCGTGATCGACGCGATCTTGTAGGCTTCGGCGAGCGTCTCCGAATCAAAGCACGCGATAAAATCGGTCAGCGCTTGCCGATTCAGTTCGCGCCCGTTGGTCCGCAGATAGCGCTGCTGATGCGCGCTCCAGAGCGAATCCTCGAGCGAATCGGCGTCGCGCTTCTCGTCCGCGAGCCAGTCGGCGACGAGACTCTGCACAACAGCGTCGGACTTGAGGCGCTCGCGCAACTCAGCGCGCAGCGCCTTGTGAAATTCTAGCCGGCCGCTGGCGAGATCGAGTCCGAACCGCGCGCCGCTATCGAACGCCAGCTCGGTGAGCATCCGATGGCAGAAGCTGTGAATCGTATGAATCGGGGCGGTGTAAAAGGCAAAGAGCGCGGAATCAAGGCGCCCGCGCTCGTCGTCGTTCAACGTTCGGCCCTGAGACGAGCGAGTTGTATCCGCGGCCTCGCCGGCCAGAACGTTTTCGATTGTGCTTCGAATTCGGCAGCGCAATTCCGCCGTCGCTTTCTCGGTGAAAGTGACGATCAGGATCTGATCGAGCTGAGCGGAGCCCGTCAGGATCAGGTCGGCGACGACATATTCGATGGCAAAGGTCTTGCCGGTGCCCGCGCTCGCATCGATGATCCTGTGCCCGCCGCCCAGGATCTGATCCAGCATCAAGGGCCGGCAATATTTTTTCTCCGCGTCTGCGCTCATGAGAATATTCCCACAATTGGACCGAAGCGGCGCTCGACGATGCGCTGGATCTCGGCTTCATCAGGAGGAGCGAAGTCGCGCGGATTCCGCACGGGGCCATAATCGGAACTGCACGCCCGGCCGTCGTTCAAAAGAACCTGCTCGACAGTATCGACCAGGTCGCGAACTTGCTTGCCCTCGTGAATTTCTTCTACGACCTTCTCGACTGCGTCGATCGGCAGGAAGTAGTTGTTGCCGGCTGAAAGAAGATCACCGACGACCGCACTCAGGTAGCTGCAAGCCGATTCGCGATCCATTGTTGCGAACTCGCGAATCGGTCTGGATTCTTTGTCTGGATTTGAGCGGAGCACAAGCGCGCGGAATTGTTTCGGCAGTTCGACTCCCGCGGCGGCAAGCGCGATCGCGTTGATGAACGCGGGAAGGAAGTCTTTGGGCTTCGCCGATTTGTGCAGGACGCATTGGAGGGAGGCCGCATGCTGAAGCGAGATCCAACGAATCGTCCCGTAAAGGCCGACGCGCCGCTTGATCGTGCTTCCGTCGTGCCGGCGGACATCGACGTCGAGGCCGATCGGCGGCAAAATTTCGCCGGCGTCGGCGAACTCGTCGGCGCGCCCGATGCGAATGTCTCTCCAGCCCCGGAGATCGGACACGCCGGCCGCCGAAGCCTCATCGATCCATTTCCGAAGCGTACATTTGTCCGCGTCCGAAGCCGCCTGCGCGAATTGGCCGGCCGACGCATGCCCGCGGCATTGTGCGATTCGCACTGCGCGCGCGTACTCCTCGTCAAGCAACTCGAGATTGTCGCGGGCGCGCCAGAAAACGTCGCGCAGCATCACCGTGCGATCGAGACGCGACTGCCCGAGTGGCTCATCGTCGCTTTCGTCGGGCGCATCTTCGTCCTCGAGTATGCCGAGCGCGTGGCGCGCTGCGCCTTGCAGCGGAGATTCGAGATAGCGCCGAATTGCGGCTATGGGCAACGCGATCTCCTCGGCCGGTGCCTGGTGTTGCGCGTCCGCAGGCCGCTCGAATGGCGCGAATTGCAGCTCGCCTTCCAGCCGTCCGCGCAATTTCGGAGCGAGACGATTCAGTAGGTCTCTGCAATTCTCCGCATCTCCGATGAGCGGACGGAGCTTTTCTCTCAGCGCGATCATCCTCGCGCCGCTCCGCGCTTCGGGATCGAAGGTTATCAAGGCCGGATCCTGGTTTGAGTCGGCCGGGTGCGGATTGATTTCCGGAAAGTATCGCAAATCACAGCCGCTGACCGGATGATTCACGGTCAGCTTCGCCAGCGTCTTCTCATCGACGAAACCTCGCAGCAGGTATTGCAGTTCGCGAATGGCAGACGATGGTTTCAGGGTGTCGCCGGTTTTCGCGTCGCGGTCGATGTATGAGAAATAAAGCCGCTCGCGCGCAGCCAGGATCGTCTCGAGGAACAGATAACGGTCGCGCTCGGCCGGAGTGACCTCGCCGGCGACGCGTTTGAGTGTCCGCAAATCCAGCGGCTCGCGATGGTCGCGCTGGGGAAAGACCGCTTCGTTAAGCCCGAGGGCGAAAACCACTCTGAACGGGATCGACCGCAGCGAGGAAATCGATCCAACCGCAATACCCCGCCCCGAGTATTGTCCCCGACGCGATTCCAGATCGGTGACGCGGACCGTGATCATTTCGTGCGCCGATTCGTACGACATCGGACCAAGCTTGAGTGCCGAGTCGCCGATAGCCTCGATGGCTTCGAGGAAACCGTCCCTCACATGCTCATCGAGCGCGTCATCCGGCTGAATGTATGCGCTCACGAATTCGATGATCATCCGCGACCATTCTCGCGGCGTCAGCCGCGCACCGCGCATCGAGATCGCGTCGGCAATAAGCGACCGCGCTTTATGGATGAAGCGCGCCGCCGTCTCGACTTCATCCTGCTCCACTTCGAACGGCAGATAGCTGATCGCGTCGGCGCCGGTCTCATAGAATGGGGGATTTCCGCCGCGCTCGCCAGTCATCATGGTGCCAAGCGCGAGGCGTTTGATCGCCTGATCCCAGTGGTAGAGGCCGTGCGGAATGTAGGTATCCTTCAGGTCGTCGTCATCGGCGCCAAAGAAAATCCCCAGCGACTCGCTCCATCGGGCCCATCTTTCGATGCCGATCCCGGTCTCGCTTTCGTTGTTCAACGCGGGGTGGGTCAGCAGCCGGATCATTTCCGCGCGCGAGAACCGTCCGCTCGGCAATTGGAGAAGTAACTCGACGCCTTCGGCGACCCGGCTGGCGCCGGCGATGCTGCGGCTGACGAAGTCGATGGGAATATGGTGCTGCTTTCGGAAGACGCTTTCGAGCTGCGCCGCGTAATCGTCAACCGCCGCGTCGGGAATCAACACAGCGATCTGGTGAAACCGAATGCGGCCGGCATCGCCGTCAGCGGCGAGTTTTTCGTTGTCGCGAATGATCGACCAAATCTCGTTCGCAACGATTTCAGCCTCGCGTCGAATACCCGGGCAGGCGAGGAACCGGATTCGAGCGTCGTACGATCGACCCTTGCCATCCTCGACGTTCGCGGGAGGCGGTTCGCGATCGAGGATGGTTTGCTGCAGAGTTTCGAGCAGCGTTGGCGGTTGAGCAGAAACCGGATCGGAGAAGAGCGGCACAAAGTCGCATTGCGACAGTTCGTTGAGCAGCCGGACGTATTCGCGGCCGGGCCGCCCCCAGAGCCTGAGTGCGGGCGGATCAGACGATTCATTCAGCGAGAAGGGATCTTCCGATTCAGCGAGTTTTTCCCCGACTCGATCTTGTCGGCGAGCCCACATGGGCGACGCGCCGCGGTGTGAGGTGTCCACGTCCTCCCAAAACTCGCGGCATGGGTTGAGCGCGTAGATCCGAATATCGGCAAGCGCTCCGAGTCTCGCGAAAATATCCGAATAGGCGTTTCCCGCGTACGAAGGACCGAACACGTGCAGCGTCTCCGGCAGGGCGGATTTGACCAACCGGTTATCCATTGCCTCGAATGCGTCGGGCAGCATCATCAGCCGAGTCCGGCGATCCGACAGCCATTGCTCGCGCACGCGGCCGTGCAAATCGAATATCGACTGCCACAAATGCCGCTGCCATCTCTCGTTCTCGGTCATCGCGTCAATCTCCGCGCGTTGCGCGATCCGCCACCTCTTGATCATGCGCCGGCGCGAAATGGAGTATTCGCGAAACAACCGGGCCAACTGTGCGGCCAGCAGCATCGTCCGCACCTCGATGTCGGCGTCAGTCTTGGATCCCGCCCGTATATAGTCGAGCGCCGGCTTCAAACTGGAAGCGTCCCGACCGCTCTGACTTCGGAGGCACTCGAAGATCAACAGTTGAAGCTCGTCGGCGTCGAGGATCCACAGGCTCTTGTCGCTCGAGTGGAGGATCTCGGCGAGATAGTTCCTGAGGAACGGGAACTTCAGGTTTGCCGCAACGCCGATCGCCTCGGCCACACGATAGCGGACGTATTGTTCGACCACGCGGTTGGGCACGACGATCGAGACCGGCTCGAGCGGCTCACGCCTTTGATGCGCGGCCACCGCTTGGGCCAGCGGCGCGATCAGATTTTCGAGTCGATTTGAGTAGTAAAGACGAATCATGCCGGCACAACTATGGATCGCGAACCAGGTTTTAGGAATCTATATCGCCTCTGTGACAACCGTTGTCATCCTGCGAGCGAGATGATTGGATGTGAGCATGAAAAAACTTCGCCGCAAGCCGACCTACGGCGCCGCGATCCGGTTGGCCCGAATCGCCACCGGACTGTTCTCGAGACCGTACGGCTGGAGTCTGACATCGATCGCGCAGAGCCTGGAAATTTCCGCGCGCACGCTGGCCCGCTACGTGTCGGTGCTGCGCAACGAACTGCTCGACTGGCACGGCGGCCCGCTGGTTGAAGTCGTCGGCGCGGGCAGCGAGCGCAAGCTGCGCCTGGTCAGCTCGATGAAAGTGGCAGAGGCATCTTCCTACCAGGTCGCGCTGCTGTATTTCTCGCTGACCGTGCTCAGGTTTCTGGAGGGCACGGTGCTGGAGGAAGGCGTCGAGGGGCTGTGGGCGAAAATTTTCCAGAACCTGAGTCTTACCCAGCGGACGCGGCTCTCCGACCTCGAGCGCAAGTTTTACGCCGTCCCCTACGCGCCCAAGGACTACGGTGAGTTCAGCGAGCAGCTCGATGTAATTTTGCGGGCGCTGCTCGATCAGACCCGGCTCAACGTCGGCTACGCCGGCCTGACCGGCGAAGGCCGGCAGCACGACTTCGATCCATACTCGCTGATTGCCTATCGCGGCGGCCTCTACCTGCTCGGCTACAGCCATCGCAGGAGCGCGATCATTTATCTCGCGGTGGAGCGAATCCGCTCGGTCGAATTCAGCCGCCAGCCCGACGGGACCCCGGCGCGGTTCACCTATCCTCGCGGGTTCGATCCGGCAGCGCATACCGAAGGTACTTTCGGAATCGTCGAAGGCCCCGAGAGCAGGGTCGAATTGAAAATTCACAGCCAGCAGACTGAAGCGTACGTCCGCGCGCGCACGATTCATCGCACCCAGCGCTTCGCGCATCGTCGTGACGGCTCTACGATCATGACGATGACCGTCCGGGGTACGACGGAGTTGGCGAACTGGATAGTGAGCATGGGGCCGTGGATCGAAGTGCTCAAACCCACGGCTCTGCGCAAGGAGATCGCGCAGCGCCACGCAAAAGCCGCGCGTCTTTACCGTGCCGGTTAGCTTGGAATTCCAATCGATGCTTGCAGCGGCGCCACGCCGGGGTCATTCTGACTCCTGATCGTCCGCAGGACCTTGGCATTAGATCAATGATCATACTTACCGGCGGCGCAGGTTTTATCGGGAGCAATTTGTTGGACGCGCTGAATGCCAAAGGCGTCACCGACGTGCTGGTAGTCGATCGCCGCGGCGACAATTTGCGCAACCTCGGCGATCTGCGGTTTTCGGACTTCATGCAGCCCGGAGAATTCGCGCGGGCAATCGAACGCAAGATTCTTTCCGGAAAAATCGAAGCGATTTTTCATCAAGGCGCGTGCGCCGACACGACTTGCACCGACGGCCGCTACATGATCGAAAACAACTTCACGTTTTCAAAGTCGATTTTGCACTTCGCCCTCTCGCGCAAGGTTCCGCTGGTGTACGCCTCGAGCGCGGCCGTGTACGGCGGGTCGAGCGCGTTCGCACCGTTGCGCGAGAACGAACGTCCACTCAACCTCTACGGACTGTCCAAACTCGCATTCGACGATCACGTCCGAATCGTCGCCGCGAACGCCGAGAGTACAGTAGTAGGGCTCCGATACTTCAACGTTTACGGTCCGCGTGAATCGCACAAGGGCCAGATGGCGTCGATGGTGTATCAACTCTATCGGCAGTTGAAGACGAGCGGACGCGCACGTCTGTTCGAGGGCACGGATGGTTACGCGGACGGTGAACAGCGGCGCGACTTTGTTTTTGTGGACGACGTGGTGCGCGTGAATCTGGCGCTTGCGGAAGGTCCCGCGCGCAACGGCATCTTTAATGTGGGTACCGGACAAGCACGCAGTTTCAACGACCTTGCCAACATAGTAATCGCGCGGCTGGGCGCGGGTGCGATTGACTATGTGCCGCTTCCCGGGAGCCTGGCGCACAAATATCAGAGTTTCACGCAGGCCGACCTCTCGGGGCTGAGAAATGCGGGCTATGCGGAGAACTTCTCTACGCTTGAAAATGGAATCGCGCAATCGATCGATGCGTGGAATCGAGAATCCGAATCGATAGGAGCT
>JBOHWI010000508.1:0-4432 GCA_050736675.1 Binatus sp. (SeqCode) | reverse complement strand
CTCCTTCTGGATCGCGCGCATCTGCTCGTTGAGGTAGTACTCCTTCGACGTTTTCTCCATCTGCTTCTTGACGCGGGAACGGATGCGTTTTTCGACCTCGAGGATTTCCAGCTCGGAGCGCATGTAGCCGAGAATCTTCTCCAGCCGCTCGGCCGGGTTGGTCGATTCGAGCAGGGCCTGCTTGTCTTCGAGCTTGATGCCCAGATGTCCGACCAGCTTATCGGCCAGGAACGCGGGATCGTCGACCGCCGCGATCGAGGTCACCATCTCGGGCGGAATCTTCTTGTTGAGGCGCGCGTAGTTGTCGAAGGTCGAGACGACCGAGCGCAACAGCGCCTCGACTTCGGTCGAGCGATCGTTGGTTTCCTCGATCTCCTCGGCTTCGACCTGGAAATATTCCTCGTCGGCGACGTAGCGGATCACGCGCGCGCGCTTCTTGCCTTCGACCAGCGCCTTGACGGTGCCGTCGGGCAGTCGCAGCAGCTGCACGACCACGCCCAGGGTGCCGACCGCGTAGAGGTCGCCGGGCGCGGGCTCGGCCACCTTGGGGTCCTTCTGGGTGACCAGCAGGATCGGCGTCTTCTTCGCCTCGGCGGCTTCCAGAGCCTTGATGGACTTCTGGCGGCCGACGAAGATCGGATAGACTTCGTGGGGGAATACGATCAGTTCGCGCAACGGGAACAGCGGCACCACGTTCGACGTTGCATCGCGATTATCTTTTTTGTCATTGCGAAAAAGCATTTATCGATCTCAGGCTCCCGAGCTACGCAGTTTCGGCGGTCTTCTGATAGACCAGCAGTGGCTGCTCCTTATGAGTAACCACCTCTTCCGAGATTAACACCTCCTTGATGTTGGGTTGTGACGGGATGTCGAACATCAGGTCCATCATGATTGCTTCCATGATGGCGCGCAGTCCGCGAGCGCCGGACTTGCGCTTGAGCGCCTCGCGCGAGATTGCGCGCAGCGCACCCTGAGTGAATTTCAAATGGACGTTCTCCATGTCGAACAGCTTCTGATACTGGCGTACCAGCGCGTTCTTCGGCTCGCTGAGGATTCGCACCAACGCTTCTTCGTCCAACTCGCCCAGCGTCGCGATGACGGGCAGGCGGCCGACGAATTCCGGAATCAACCCAAACTTGAGCAAATCCTCCGGCTGCACTTCATAGAGAAGCTCGGAGACGGTCTTGGGATCGCGATGCGTCAAATCGGCGCGGAAGCCCATCGTCTTGCCCGAGATGCGCCGGCGGATAATGTCGTCGAGCCCGACGAACGCGCCGCCGCAGATGAACAGGATATTGGTCGTGTCGACCTGCAGGAACTCCTGCTGCGGATGCTTGCGGCCGCCCTTGGGCGGCACCGACGCCATCGTGCCCTCGATGATTTTCAGCAGCGCCTGCTGCACGCCTTCGCCCGAGACGTCGCGCGTGATCGAAGGGTTGTCGCCCTTGCGCGCGATCTTGTCGATCTCGTCGATGTACACTATCCCGCGCTGGCATCGCTCGATGTCGTAGTCGGCGTTCTGCAGTAGGGACAGGATGATGTTCTCGACGTCTTCGCCGACGTAACCGGCCTCGGTCAGCGAGGTCGCGTCGGCGATCGTGAACGGCACCTGCAGGAAGCGCGCGAGGGTCTGCGCGAGCAGGGTCTTGCCGACGCCGGTTGGGCCGATCAGCAGGATGTTGGATTTCTGCAGCTCGACGTCGCCAGTCACCATCTGCGAGTCGATTCGTTTGTAATGGTTGTGGACCGCGACCGAGAGAATTTTCTTGGCGCGCTCCTGTCCGATCACGTACTGGTCGAGCACCCGCTTGATTTCGGCGGGCTTGGGCACCGCGGAGCTTTGGCTGAACGCTTCCTCGCTGTCGGTCTCCTCGGCGATTATGTCGTTACAGAGGTCGATGCACTCGTCGCAAATATAAACCGTCGGGCCGGCAATCAGCTTGCGAACTTCGTCCTGGCTCTTGCCGCAAAACGAGCAAACCAGGTTGCCCGTGCGGTCGTCATGCTTGGCCATACTGCCTCCCGCGGCTCACTTGGACGGCCTTCGGCTAACGATTACCTCATCAATCAGTCCGTATTCAACCGCCTGCTCCGGCGACATGAAGTAGTCGCGATCGGTGTCCTTTTCGATCTTTCGAAGATTCTGTCCCGTATGCTTCATTATGATGTTGTTGATTTCCTCCCGCGCGTGCAGAATTTCCTTCGCGTGGATTTCGAGGTCGCTCGCCTGCCCCTGCATCCCGCCCAGCGGCTGATGCAGGATGATGCGCGAATGCGGCAGAGCGTAGCGCCGTCCCTTCGCGCCCGCCAGGAGCATGATTGCGGCCATGCTGGCCGCTTGCCCCAGGCATAGCGTCGAGACGGGCGGCCGGATGAACTCCATCGTGTCGTAAATTGCCATCCCGGCCGTGACCGAGCCGCCGGGTGAATTGATGTAGAAGTTGATCTCTTTTTCGGGATCTTCGGATTCGAGGAACAGAAACTGGGCCGTCACCAGATTGGCGACGTCGTCGTTGATTTCGGTGCCGAGAAAGACGATGCGGTCCTTGAGCAGGCGGGAGTATATGTCGTAGGCCCGCTCTCCGCGCCCGGTCTGTTCGACCACCATCGGTACCAGGTTGCTCATACCTCCGACCCGCGCCACAGCCCGGTTCCGACTACGATTGAGAGAAGGCCGCTGACGCCTTCAAATTGTAACGTCTGGGAAATGGTCGAGCAACCGCGATTGGCTCCGAACAGCGTAGCAATGATGCTACTTCTGCTCAGATGAACCCTGTTCGTGCGGCTCAGACTGAGCGGGAGCATCTTCGTGCTTGGCGCGTTTCAGAATGAAGTCGAGCGCCTTCTCGCGGCGCATCGTCTGCCGCAGCGCCTCGCGATTGTCTTCCTTGCGGTAAAACTCGGCGGCGCGGTCGCGATTGCGCCCGCTCTGCGTGACGATTCCCGCCACGCGCTCACCCAGCTCCTCGTCATCGACTTCGATCTTCTCCTGCTCCGCCAGCGCGTCGACGATGAGCCCGGTGCGCGCGCGCTTCTCGGCCCGCGTCTTCAAATCTTCCGCGCTCTGCTTGACCCGCTCGCCGGCATCCGCATGCGACAGGCCGCCCGCTTCGAGCGTCTGATGCAGCTCGGATTCCATCGCGCTCAACTCGCGCGCGACCAGCGACTCGGGCAGCTCGACCGGGTTGCGCTCGATAACGAGATCGAGCAGTCCCTGTCGTACGCGCGCGTCGGCCTCCTGCCTGGCATGGGCGAGCAACTCGCTGCGCACACGGGTGCGAAACGCGTCGAGGTTCTCGTCGCCGAGGTCCTTGGCGAAGTCATCATCGACGGTCGGCAGCTCGCGCCGGTAGAGCTCTTTGGGCATCGCGCGCCATTCGATCGTCTTGCCGGCCAGCTCTTTCTGGCTGTAGTCGGCCGCGTACGTCTTCGAGATCCTCTTTTCCATGCCGATCTCCGAGCCCTTGAGCGCCTCGAACACGCCGTGCGCGAGCGCGCGCTCGGAAACCTCGACCAGCCGATCGTCGGGCTTGGTGCTCGACAGCGGCTTGCCGTCCTCGAACGCCTCGACCGAGGCGAGGGCGTAGTCGCCGTCTTCGACGACGGTGCGATCCTCGATCTTCTTAAGCGTTGCCTGACGCTCGCGAAATCTTGCGATCGCCTCTTCGACTTCCTGATCGGTGACCTCGACCCTGGATTCGGGCACCTTGAGCCCCTCGTAGTCCTTGACCTCGACCTTCGGGCGCAGGTCGAAGGTGGCGCTGAACTTGAGCGCGAGGTCCTTCTGCAGGTCGGTCTGCTCGGTGACGATTTCGGGCGCGACCACAGGCTTGAGGTGGTGCTCCTCGAGCGCCTTTTTGGTGTATTCCTCGACGAGCTTCTGCACTACCTCGCCGCGGACCTGCTCGCCGAAAAATCGTTCGAGCAGATTGCGCGGCGCATGGCCGGGGCGGAAGCCCTTGAGCACCACGCCGCGTTTGAGTTCGTTGTAGGCGCGATCCAGCTCATGCTTGATTTCATCGGGCTCGACTTCAATCGTAAGCTTGCGCCGGAGACTGTTGGGTTCTTCAATATTTACATTCATGGCAGTTGAACCTTACAGATAAACATACCGCGATTGGAGGAATCAACCGAGGAAGCGGGGAGATGGAGCCGAAGAACTTTATTGAATGTGAAACCACGGTGGTTTCACACTTCCTCGGCAGGGGTGACCCCTGCTCCCAGTGAAAAGAGAAGATGCGGCGCTTCGCGCCTGTTAGAAGGGGTATGTGCACACCGTCGTTTTTCGGGTGTGCTTCTTTTTGTGTCATTACTAGAGCGCAGCGAAGAATCCCGGATCCTTCTTCTCCTCTCCCCGCTCGTCGGGAGAGGCTGACGCGCGTCCGCGCTCGGCGGGCGAGGGACACAATTTCCTGGACGGAGGGTATGGGAC
>JBOHWI010000507.1:0-9163 GCA_050736675.1 Binatus sp. (SeqCode) | reverse complement strand
GATCTCGAATGTACCTGATCGACACGAACGTCATCTCCGAAGTAGGCAAGGGTCGGCGTTGCGACCAACGGGTCGCTGAATGGTACCAAGCGGTGCGCGACGACGAGTTGTTTCTGAGCGTGCTGGTTATCGGCGAGATACTCCAGGGAATCGAGCGCTTGAGGGCGCGCAATCCGCGGCGCGCGCAAGCACTCGAAAAATGGCTGCAGGAGTTGCTCGAGGCTTTCGGCGACCGGGTACTGCCGGTGGACGACAAGGTCGCCCAGAACTGGGGTCGCTTAAATGCCCGCGATACGTTTCCGGTCGTCGATTCATTGTTGGCGGCAACGGCAGAGGCGCACGGCCTGACGCTGGTAACGCGAAATCTGAAGGACATCGAGCGGAGCGGCGTGCGCTGCATTAACCCGTTTCAACCGGCGCAGCGATCCAGCTGACCACGCCGCGCAGATGGTGGACTCGAATGCGGAGCTGCGCGCCCCGCACCTGCGGCAGGGGTGACCCCTGCACCCGTAATAAGGCTGCGGCTGGCCCGTTCTTTGTGTTTCGATCGCTAAGCCAATCGCCTTCGGCCGCATCGCCTCGCAAGACCGAAGGGTTCAGACTCCTTGCGGTTATGGGCAGCCCGCCTGCGCCGGAACAGTTGGTGAAGGAAGCCAAAAGAGGCTCACCGCTCCCAAGGTGAAACTGATCAAAAAACGCGAGATGTCGAAGTCCATCTATTGTAGCAATGCCAACTTTAGGAGGGCGACGACAGGATATCCCATCTCCGAGCGCGCCCGTCACTCCGAACCTTCAACACGAAGCAACCGGCGAAATCAGGCGGCGGTGGTGGGGTCGAGGCGGTCGCGGAGGTGGTCGCCTAGAAAATTGAACGACATCACGGCGAGAAAGATGAAGATGCCGGGAATCAGGATCCACGGGTAGCGCGCGAGGTTCTGCACGTCTTGCGCTTGCGCGAGCAGGTTGCCCCAGCTTGCCGCAGGCTCCTGGATGCCGAGGCCCAGTAGCGACAGCGCGCTTTCGCCGAGGATGAAGCCGGGGATTGAGAGGGTGGCGGCGACGATGGCGTAGCCCATAACGGACGGGATGATGTGGCGCGTGATGATGCGCCATCTCGACGCGCCCATCGCGCGGGCGGCCTCGACGTACGGCAGCGAGCGCACCGAAGACGCCATCCCGCGGATGATTCGCGCAAAGCCGGCCCAACTGATGAAGCTCATTATCGCCACGATCATGAAAAACGTCGCGACCGTGCTCAACCCCGACGGAATCACCGCCGCCAGCGCGAGCAGAAAATAGAAAGACGGGAGCGACATCTCAATTTCGGACCATCGCATGATCAGGAAGTCGACGGTCCCGCCGATGTAGCCCGACAGCGCGCCAATCGTGATGCCCAGCGAAAAACTGATCAGCACGCCGATCAGGCCGACGCACATGCTCACGCGCGAGCCGTATACGATGCGCGAGTAGAGGTCGCGACCGAGGCCGTCGCTGCCCAGCATGAAGTACGGCTCGCGCTCGCTGTCGGTGGTAAACAGGTGGCCGCGCGAAAACAGATGTATGTCGAGACGGCGGCTCGTGTCGGCGGCGAACGTGCGCGCGATCGGATCCTGCATGTGCATCGGATGCGAGTAGAACAGTCCGCGTGACCATTCGGACGGCGCACTCAAGTGCAGCGACATAGGAGGACAGTCGGGCATCTCGCGGTTCTGATAGGTCGGGTCGTAACTGGCGAAGAACGGCGACGCGGCTGTAAGCAGGTAAAAGATGAGGAGACAAATTGCCGAGAAGCGCACCGTCCAGGATGCGAGCCGCCATTCGCGTGCCACCTCGGCGGCTCTTCGCGTGGCGACCGCGGCACCCTGTAGATTTGCCTGCATCGAGCTGTCTACGTTCATCTCACTCGGCCGCTAGCGACGAAAAATCGACGCGCGGATCGACCGCGACCAGCGCGATATCGGCGAGCAGGTTGCCGACCAGCAACAGAATCGTGCCCATCAGCACCGAGCCCATCACCAGGTAGATATCGAGCGCGCGCACCGCGTCGAGCATCAGCAGGCCGAGTCCTTGCAGGTTCATCACGGCCTCGACCAGGGCGGCGCCGCCGAGCAGATCGCCCAGCGAATATCCGGCCATCGTGACGAACGGATTCAGCGCGTTGCGCAGCACGTGCTTGTAGATGACCACGCGCTCGGACAAACCCTTGGCGCGCGCGGTGCGCACGAATTCAGAATTTTTAATTTCGAGAATCTGCGAGCGCATCAGGCGCATCAGGCCCGCGGTGCCGGAGATGCCGAGCACGAACACCGGCAGGATGAGATGGTTGATGCGATCGGCGACTTGGTTGAGAGGACTTAGCGTCGCGTAGTCGGCCGAGTAGGTGCCGCCAATCGGGAACCATCCGGTCTTGAGCGCGAGGTACATCATCAGGAACGCGAGGAAAAAGCTCGGCACCGACATTCCGAAGAACGCGAGGAACGACAGAAGGCGATCCCAAATCGAATTTTGATTAACCGCGACGATGATTCCGATTGGTATCGCGATCAGCCACGACAGCATCATACTGCTCGCCGCCAGGATAATCGTGTTGAAGGCGCGCGACGCGATGAGTCCGGTGACGCTCACGCGATATTGCAGCGAGAAGCCGAAGTTCAGATGCAGCACGCCCCACAGCCACTTGAAGTAACGGACCATCAGCGGCTGATCGAGTCCGAACTGCGCCTCGAGTTGCTTGATGACCTCGGGCGTGATGGTCGGGTTGAGCTTGAGATTCGAGACGAAGTCGCCGGGCACCAGCGACATCGCGAGGAACGAAATGAAAGTGATCCCGAGGATGAGCGGGATCATGTTGAGCAGGCGACGGATCAGGAAGCGGGTCATTGTGTCATCGGCCTGATCGTTCGACGTGCGTGCTGCGCAGGAGTTTCAGTCGGGCTTGAATTCCATCCACTCCGGTTTGTACACGCCCCACACCTTGGGCTGGTAGTTTTCGAGCGAGTTTTTCCACGAGGCGTAACGCTGCTGGCGTACCGTCTCCATGATCGGCAACCGGTCGTGCAAGATCTGCTGAATCTTCCAGTAGTAAGGCGGCCGCTTGCTGATATCCATTTCGGACGCGCCCTCGTCCAGCAGCTTATCGATCTCCGCCTCCCAAGGGGTAGCCGGCGTCGGCTGATTCGGATCCCAGATGTGCAGATTTCCCGACGAGCGGTAGAAGTTGGCGCCGTCGTTGGGCTCGATGCCCCCGGTAAATCCGATCAGCACGCAGTCCCAGTCGAATGACGAATCGAGCCTGTCCACCAGCGTGGTAAATTCGAGCGGCCGGTAATTTACCTTGATCCCGAGGTTCTCGAGGTCCTGCTTGAAGATGGTGCACATCTGGTCGCGCTCGGGCGAGCCGGTGTTGGTGATGAGATCGAATTCGAGCGGGTTGCCTTTCGGATCGGTGCGCACGCCGGGCTTGATCAGGTGATAGCCCGCCGCCTCGAGCATATCGGCCGCCATTTTCGGATCGTAATCGTAGTCTTTCAGATTTGGATTGTGAAAAATTTTATTCTCCGGCGAGATATCGGCGACCGCCGGCACTGCGAGGCCGTGAAACACAAGATCGATCATCGCCTTCTTGTCGATCATGTGCGCCACCGCCTGCAGGAATTTCAGGTCAGTGAACCAGTTCATCTTCGGATTGGTCACGCCATTCTTTATGAAGTGACGCGGGTTGCGGTTGAAGCTGAAAAACAGCGATCCCGTATCGACCCCGATTTTCTGCACCGTGATACCGAGATTCTTTGCCTTCTGCTCCAGTCCATAGACTTCTTCGGTACGCGGTCCGTAAACGTCTATTTGCCCAGATAGGTACCGCAGATACGTGGCGTTCGGATCCTGCACTATCGTCACGTTCTGCCCGTGCAAACGCGGCAACTGTCCGCCGTGCTCGTCCTTCATCCAGAAGCTGTCGTTGCGGACGTAATTCACCACCTGGCTCTGCGCGTAGCGCGTCATCTTGTACGGGCCGTTGCCGACTATCTTATCGGGCGGCGTGTTGATGCCCCACATGTGATTGTAATTTCCCGCCTTCCAGGCCGCTTCCAGGATGTGCGCCGGCATTACCTGAATGCCGATCGAGTACAGCAGCGGTGCAAACGGCTTCGGCAGGTGCATCACTACGGTGTAATCGTCGGGCGCCTCGGCTTCGATGCGCTGCTTGTCGATCGTGATCGCCGGTCGAATGCTGTTGGGCACCTTGGGGTCGTAAATCACGTCGAGCGTGAACAGCACGTCATGCGCCGTGACTGGCTGACCGTCAAACCACTTCACATCGTCATGCAGATGAAACGTGATGGTCTTGTTGTCCGGCGCGATTTCCCAGTTCTCGGCAAGGCGGCCTTCAGGCAGAGTCGTGACAGGGTCGATCTGGAGCAGCGATTCGAACAAGTCGCCGGTAAGCTGACCGGACGAGGAGTCCGTTATCAGAATCGGATTGAACGTGCGTGGATCGCTGCCGATAGCCGTGTAAAGCATCTGCGCCGCCGCATGATCGTTCGTCGGCCGATTCACGCGGCATCCAGCGAAAATCGCCAGCGTCGACAGGGTAATCGCGCACGTGAGCGCGCGAAACAATCGGCTGCGCAAGCCTTCAGCTTTCATTTGAGGACGCGTTGCCATCGTCAAGGCTTAGATTCATCAGAGTGGCTCCTGGAGCCGGTGTCAAGACAAACGTCGAATCGGGGATGATTCCGTTGACGATCGGCCGGAGATAACGAAACGTGACGTGGCTGCCGGCCGCCGGAAAAGTAGCATCGACGACGTACGGAAACATCAGTCCGCCGATATCACGATAGTCGCTGTAACGCACCTCGTAGATGACCTGGCCGCCGGCCGCCGACTCCCGCACCATCGCCAGATTGCCGCCTGAGAATCCAAGCTCGCGAGTTCCCGACGCCGGGTTGCCGTAGGTCGCGATCGTCATCGCGCCGTCGTTGGATACCGAGTCCACCTTGTCGGCGAGCGCGAACTGGGGCGGCGCGAGTCCCATCAGCAGACCCACGGCGTCCGTCGGCGCCATCGGGATTCGCACGTACCGGTAAAGCGTGTCGGCGTTGGCCTGCCCGCGCAGGAACCGATTCTGCCCCGGCTCGAAGATGGCGAGCTCCGAGCCCTGCGCCGCGAGCAGCAAGGCCACGCCGAACGGCGACATTGCCTCGACGCGCAAATCGCCGGGACGCTTGACGGTGAGATCCTCTTTGGCTTTCACATGCTGGTCGCCGGCGGTGTATTCCATGACGGCCGGGGTCTGCATCGACGCGAGCCTTCGGTCGCGCTCGACCAGCTCCCTGACCATCTTCTCGGCCAGATATTTGTTTTCGTCCCAGCCCGGAGTCGGCGTCGCGTCCGCGGGAACCGGCGGAAAGTGGATGATGAGGCAGGCGGATGTTCCGAGCATCGCCAGCAGGAGCATCGATACGACAGCCGCGAGCGGAACTTTTTTTCGGCGCGCGACGCGTTCAGTGGCCCGCACTGGCAGCATTCTGCAGGACCTGGATTTTGTCCTTGAGGCGTGCGACCTGGTCGGTTTCCTGCGCCTTTTTCAGCGCATCCGTGTATTCGTGGCCGGCTTCCTTGACCTTGCCCAGCTTGCGATACGCATCGCCGAGGTGTTCGGTGATAGTGGGATCGCTGCCGGTCAGGTTGACCGCGCGTTCCAACTCCTCGACCGCTTTCTTGTAGTCGCCTTTCTGGTAATAAACCCACCCCAGGCTGTCCACGTAAAAGCCGTCTTCGGGCTCGATATCGAGCGCGCGCTTAATCAGCTTTTCGGCCTCGCCGAGGTTGGCGCCGTCTTCAGCGTAACTGTAGCCGAGGTAGTTCAGCGCCTGCGCGTTGGCGGGATTGAGCTCGATCGCCTTCTTCATCTCGGCCATGCCTTCCGCGCGCTGCTTGTTCTGATCGAGCGCCGCGCCGAGCGTGAAGTGGAACTTGTCATTTTTGGGATCGGCCGCGACCATCTTGCGCGCCAGCTCGATCGCCGCCGGGTAGTCCTTCTTTTCCTGATAGACGCCGACCATGAAGCCAATGATTTCCGGGTCGTTGGGCTTTTTCGCCAGTGCGTCTTTCAGCGCGCCCAGCGCCTGATCGTACTTGCTCTGCTTGTCGTACAGGTAGGCGAGCTGCAGGCGCGACTCGACGTAATGCTCGTTGTCGGAGGGAATCTTGTCGAACTCGCCTATTGCCTTGTCGCTCTCGGACAGCTCCGTGTACACCGTGCCGAGGTAGTAGAGGACGCGATAGTTGTTCGGTTCGGAGCCGAGCACGAGATTGAACTCGGTCGCGGCGTCGTCGAAATTGCCCTGCTCGACGTACAGCAGCCCGATCTTGGTGCGGGTGTCCGCCGGATTGGTCTCGACCTGCTCGGCGCGCTTGAGTTCGTCCAGCGCCTCGTTGTATTTCTTCTGGCCGACCAGTATCTCCGCCTTGCGCTTTCGCACCAGCTCGTTGTTCGGATTGATTTGCGTGATCTTGTTGTAATAGACCAGCGCATCCTGCGGCCGCTCCTGGCGCTCGCGCAACAGCGCAAAATCAAGCAGCACCAGCTCCGACTGCGGATTCAGATCGAGCGCCTTCTGATAATATTTCTCGGCCGCAGCGTAATTCTTCGAGGCCACCATCACCTTGCCGGCGTAGTAGTAGCCAAGGAATGAATTGGGATCGAGCTTGATCAGCTGCTTAAAGGTCTTCTCGGCCTCGCCGTAGTCGCCGCGCTTGGCGTAGAGGGTGCCGAGATAGAGATAGGCTTCCTGGTTTTTCGGATTGAGGCGCAATACCTCCTGGTAGTCCTTTTCCGCGGTCGCGTCGTCGCCCAGCGCCGAGCTGATGCCCGCGGCGAGCAGGCGTGCGTCGGCGGAATCCGGATTGATCGCCAGCGCCTGATTTACCTGCTCGAGCGCCTCCTTCAGGCGGCCGTCGCGGACGTAGAGCGTTGCCAAGCGAACCTTCAGCGCCGCGTTGTTGGGATCGTACTGGACCGCTTCCGCGTAATCCTTGAGCGCCTCTTCGCGGTCGCCTTCATTCATCGCGAACTCGGCCTTCAGGAACGCGCTCATCGCGCGCGCATCCGCAGGCACCTCGACCGCCGGCGCGCCGCCGAACGGATTATCGCTACCCACGCTGGCGCTGCGAACCGGCTCGGGCCGCGCACCGGTCATTTTCGCGCAGCCGAGAAACGCGATCGACGCGGCGCCGAGCGCGATCACCGCGCGTGTACTGAAAGAAATCATTGCCTAAACAGATTCCCGGGAGAGTTTCTCAATTGGGGCTAACACCACGCTATTAGATCGTCAACGCGAGGTGTCCCGCGGCTTACACAATCCGCCGTCGGACCTTTGCGCCTTTCTTACATTATAGGATTTTCGCCACTGGATGCGACCGTGAGAACCTCGATTTTGATTTGCCTCCTGCTTGCCACCGCCCGCCGCCTCTGCTAGGCAGGGGATGCCGGAGCCGCCCGCAATTGCCGCACCTCCCGACAGAAAACCCCCGTTCCGCAATGCCCTCGAGCGCTGTGCCGCTCGCGCGCACGCATCGTCCCCCGCGCAAGCTCGGCCTCATCCCGCTCGTTTGTGTGATGTATCTGGTGATAAGCGGCGGCGCGTACGGGCTCGAGGATGCCGTGCGGATCGCGGGGCCGCGCCTGACGCTGATGCTCTGCCTGATCGTGCCGCTGACGCTGAGCCTGCCGACGGCGCTGATGGCGGCCGAGTTGACGGCGTTGATGCCGGTGGAAGGCGGCTTTTATTTCTGGGTCAAGGAGGCGCTGGGACCGTTTGCCGGTTTCGCCGAGGCGTACCTGACAATTCTCTACACCGCCGTCGATATGGCGATTTATCCAGTGCTCTTCGCCGGCTATCTTTCGTTCATTTTTCCGCTGGGACCGGCGGCGCAAATCGCGATCGGCGTCGCGCTGGTCTGGCTTGCGGGCGGTCTCAACTTTCTCGGCATCAGGCCGGTCGGGATGGCGTCGGTCGCGCTCGCCGCCATCCTCGTGTCGCCGTTTGCAGCCCTGGTGATCGTGGGTCTGCCGCGCCTCGTGCACTTCACGATGCCGACGCCGCCGCTGTTCGGTGCAGATCCGTGGGGCGCAATCGGGGCCGGGCTGACGGTGGTCATCTGGAATTTCGGCGGATGGGAAAATCTGAGCGTCGTGTCGGCCGAGATCGAGAATCCGCGCCGCAACTATCTGCGCGCTATTCTGATCGCGCTGCCGATAATCGTCGCCGGCTACCTGCTGCCGCTCGCGGTCTCCGTCTCCGGCGCGACCACCGCCGCCGACTGGGGAACCGGGTCGTTCTCGCACGTCGGCCACGCCATTGGCGGACCCGTGCTCGGCGGCGCGCTGGCGCTCGGCGGCGCCGTGATGTCGTTCGCGGTGTTCGAGGCGGCGATGCTTTGGGTGTCGCGGATGCCGTTTGTGCTCGCCCGCGAAGGCTATCTCCCGCCGCCGCTGGCGCAGATCTGGTCCACTACTGCGACGCCCGGCAAGTCGATTCTGCTCTGCTGCATCGTCTTCACGCTGCTGGTGCCGGTCGGATTCGTGGCGCTGGTCGTGCTCGACGTATTTTTCTATATGGCGGCGCTGGTGCTGGAGCTGTTCGCATTGATGCGGCTGCGAAAACGCATGCCGGATCGCACCGGGATTTTCACGATTGGCGGCGGCCGCAGCGGACTCGCACTGGTCGTGGCGCTGCCGGTCCTGACGTGGGCCGCGACGTTCGGCCTGGCAATTTCGGCCGGCGTCGGCAAAGCCGATTTCATCCTGGCGATCGCGCTCGGCGCATGCGTCTGGCCCGCTTACGCAATCTGCCGCCGGCGCTACGGCGGCCCGCCCGCGATAGATCCGCCGCCAACGAGCATCACAGCTTGAGTCGCTACTTCCGCGGCGTCAGCCGGTACAGCGCGACCGCTTCATTCTGGGAGATAGGCTCGATATTGAATTTGCTCTGCAACTGATCGAGCTCGCTTTTCAATACGTTTGAATACTCTTGCGACTCGGGCGGGGCGATCAGCAGATAGACCGGCGTCTTCGCAGCAATCGCCGATGCGATCGAATCTCTCTCCGCGGCTGACATCTGCGCGCCGTCGAACACCACCGGCGGCACCGGCCCTTGCC
>JBOHWI010000506.1:0-7582 GCA_050736675.1 Binatus sp. (SeqCode) | reverse complement strand
AAATCAACGCAGCGCCGATCAGGAGAATCGCGAGAAGAATTCCGTCGTCAGCGAGCTTGATATCGACCGGCCTCAGAACCTTCCACATGACTACAATTCCGACGGCGGCCAGCGCAAAGTTCACACCGAGAAACCAATGCAGGATTCGGCGGCGCGTGTCAGGCGAGATTGCGCGCAGGCGGACAAGGCCGTATCCTGCGACGATCGCAAGCGGAGGCAGCGCGGGCAGAATATAGCTGCCGAGCTTGGAGCGGGGAATCGAGAAGAACACGAAGATGACGACGAACCAGATGCCCAGAAAACTCGCGGCAGAGCGACGGGCGGATAGGTTCGGCGCCTCCTCGGACAAGCCGTCGCCGGCGCGCGTCGCGGACCATCCGAGCGGGACGAAGAAAATCCACGGCCAGGTTCCTCCAATTACGATTGGGATGAAGAACCAGGGACCCCATCCATGTTCGCTTGACGTGACGTAGCGCTCGATATGCTCGTGGATGAAGAAGAAACTCAGAAAACCGGGATTTCGCCCCTCCATCAGGACGAACCAGGGCACCACGATTGCCGCGTAGATGATGGCGCACCAGACTAGCGGCATCTGCGCGAACTCGCGCAGGCGTCGCTCGCTTGCCAGCCATGCCAAAGCGATCGCGCCGCCCAACAGCAGTGCGATCGGGCCCTTGGCCAGGGTGCCCAACGCGAGCATCGCCGCCGAGGTCAGCATCCATCGCCGAGCTGAAGGGTGCGAGAACGAATCTTCGCGCGCGGCGGCGTAAAACGCGGCGAGCGCGGCGGTCAGAAAAAACGCCAGCGCCGGATCCAGCGTTGCAAATCGAGCAAAGCCGAAAAAGAGCGGACTCAGCGCGAGTGCGAGTGCGGCGAGGAGTGCCGTCTCGGCGCCGAGCATCGTCTCAGCCAACGCGGCGGTAACGACGACCTGTCCGATGCTGAAGAGGGCGGCGGGCAACCGCACCGCGAATTCGTTGACGCCGAAAACGTGGATCGCGGCGGCCTCGGCCCAATAGACCAGCGGCGGCTTTTCGAAGTACAGTTCGAAGTCGTCGCGCGGCGTGACGTAGTCGCCCGAAAGAACCATCTCACGCGCGATTTCTGCGTAGCGGCCTTCGTCCGGCTCCCACAGCGCCGGCCGGCCGAGACCGGGAAGATAGACTAGCGCCGCGAACAACGCGTAGAAGGCGAGGCGGAGAGATCGGTTGGCAACGAAAGCGGGCACGTCGATGCAGTCTCGCGAGGCGATCGCGCGCGGTCAACCGGCGGCAGAGAGCTATCTTTAATTTCCCGATGCTGTCTGCAAGAATCACTTGGCGCGACGGCGGTCGATCGGCGTTGAGGTCGCGCAGGTTCCTTGAGCTTCCCCGGCAAAATATCACCGATTCGCGGCACTTCGGCCGTCTCGCGCGCGGCCAGCGGCTTGGTGTCGGTCGTGGTGCCGGTGTTCAATGAGTCGGCGAATCTGGGGTCACTCTGGGCGCGCCTCAAGCAGGTTCTCGGCGGTCTTGACCGCCCGTGGGAGACAGTATTTGTCGATGACGGATCGCACGACGATTCGCTCGGCATACTTCGCGAAATTGCGGCGCGCGAAGAGGGCCGGGTGCGGGTCGTCGAGCTGGCGCGAAATTTCGGACAGCATTCGGCGATCCTCGCAGGCTTCAGGCAATCGCGCGGCGACATAGTCGTCACGCTCGATGCCGACCTGCAGAATCCACCCGAAGAAATTCCGCGGCTGATAGCGGCGATCGATGAAGGCAACGATGTCGTCGGCGGATGGCGCGAGGAGCGTCACGACCATGCGTATCGGCGTTACGCGTCGCGCCTGCAAAACCGGTTGACGTCGATCGTGGTCGGCGTGCCGATGCACGACTACGGATGCATGCTGCGCGCCTACCGGCGCCACATCGTCGATACGGTGGTCGAATGCGACGAGAAGGCGGCGTTCGTGCCGGCGCTCGCCAACTCATTCGCCAAGCGGGTTGCGGAGATTCCGGTCGGCCACGACGATCGCGCGAGCGGCAAGTCGAAGTACAATCTGTTTGGACTGGCGAAGCTCAGCCTCAACCTGATTACCGGATTTTCCCTGGCGCCGATCCAGCTACTCAGCATGACCGGGATTGGAATTTCGGTGCTGGCCGTGATGATGGCAGTGGTGCTCCTGGGGCATCGCCTGATCTACGGCCCGCAGGAAGAGGGCGCTTTGTGGACGCTGTTCGCGGTGCTGTTCTTTTTCATCGGGATGATATTCCTGGCGCTGGGCCTGATCGGCGAATATGCAGGGCGGATTTATATCGAAGTGCGCCGGCGCCCGACTTATATCGTGCGAGCGGTGCACGGAGCCGACGGCAAGCCGGGCGATTCGCAAAGCGACTGACGAGCAATCGTGGAGTCGGTCAAATCCGCGCGATGCGTGCTGTTCGCGTACCACGAGATGGGTTACGCGTGCATGGACGCATTGCTGAAAATGGGCGCGACGATCGCGGCACTGTTCACGCATCGCGACGATTCGCGCGAAGAGATTTGGTGGCGTTCGTGCGCGGAATTGGCCGCGCGCCGCGGCGTAGCGGTGCATAGTGACGGCGTCGATGCGGGATTGGCGGCGAAGATCGCGGCCTTGAAGCCGTCCATCATTTATTCTTTCTCCTATCGCCAGCTGATTCCCGAGAGCGTGCTCGAACTGGCTCCTTTCGGCGCCTACAATCTGCACCCGTCATTGCTCCCGGCGTATCGGGGCCGCGCGCCGGTGAACTGGATGCTGGTGAATGGAGAGCGTGAGGCGGGTGTGACGCTGCATCACATGGTTGCGCGCGCGGATGCGGGCGATATCGTGGGGCAGCGGGCGGTTGCAATCGACGATAACGATAACGCGCTGACGCTGTACCGCAAGCTGGTGCCGCTGGGCGTCGAGCTGATCGACGAGCTGCATCCGAAGATCGTCGCGGGCACTGCGCCTCGGCGAAAAATGGATTTCTCGAAGGGAAGTTACTTCGGGCGCAGAAAGCCGGAGGACGGGCGGATAGACTGGCACTGGCAGGCGCGCAGGATTTTCAATCTCGTGCGGGCAGTGACGCATCCGTATCCCGGCGCGTTCTGTTTCGTCGGCGGTCGAAAGCTGCTGGTATGGGACGCGAAAATCGGTGCGGAAAACGAGATGCGCGGGACGCCGGGGCGGGTCGTGCGCGAGACGGCGGACGGCGCCGTTGAAGTTGCGGCGGGCGAGGGCAGCGTGATCGTCAAGGTCGTGCAGTTCGAAGGCGGCCCCGAAAGCATCGCACGCGAGGCCCTCTCAGAGGCGGCGCGCGTCAAAGATGCTATTGTACTCGACTAGTTTCGCGGAGGTCACATGCGGGTTCTGATAACCGGCGGCGCCGGATTTCTCGGATCACATCTTTCCGATGCGTTCATCGCGCGCGGCGACGAGATCTTTGTGCTCGACACCGGCTCGATCGCGAAAGTGCGTCACCTGCTGAACAATCCGCGCTTTCATTACGTGCACGATTCGGTCTTCAACGTCGAGTTGATCGACAGCCTCGTATCGAAGGTCGATCTCCTTTACCATCTCGCGGCTGTCGTCGGCGTCGAGCACTACGTCGCCGATCCTTATGAAACGCTGAACGTAAACGTCAACGGCACGCAGAACGTTCTGAAGGCGGCCTACAAGCACAACAAGCGGGTCGTGTTCAGCTCGACCTCGGAGGTATACGGACGCAACCCCAAGGTGCCATGGCGCGAGGACGACGATCGCGTGCTCGGAGCGACCAGCATCGATCGGTGGTGCTACTCGACGTCGAAGGCGGTCGGCGAGCATTTCTGTTTTGCGTATCACAAGCTCGGCCTGCCGGTTACGATCGTGCGCTATTTCAACGCGTACGGTCCGCGGCTGGACAAGGTCGACGTGGGCCGGCTGTTCACGATCTTCATGGGGCAACTGCTGCGCGGCGCGGACCTGACCGTGGTCGGCGACGGAATGCAGACGCGATGCTTCACGTACGTGACCGATGCGATCGAGGCGACCGTGCAGGCGGGGGTGAACCCTGACACCGATGGCCAGGCGATCAACATCGGCGTCGACGTCGAGACGACGGTGCTCGAGTTCGCCAAGCTGATGCTCGAACTGTTCGGGTCAACGAAATCGAAAATCAAGTTCGTGTCGCAGGAAGAAGTGTACGGCAACAGCTACGAGGATATTCCACGCCGCGTGCCCGACAATACCAAGATGCGCACGCTGCTGCGCGTCACGCCCAAGGTGAATCTGCGCGACGGGGTGAAAATCTCGATGGACTGGTTCCGCAAAGAGATGGCTTCCTAGCCGCGCAGTCATTCCCGGCGTGGAAGTCGCACTAAAGATCGACGTCGATACGCATCAGGGGTTGGAACTGGGCGTGCCGCGGCTGGCCTCGATGCTCGAGCGCGAGGGCGTCGCCGCGAGCTTCTATATCGCGATGGGCCCGGACAATTCGGGGCGCGCAATCATGCGCGCGTTTCGAAATCGCGGATTCCTGTCGAAGATGTTCCGCACCAGGGCCGTCTCGATGTACGGCACACGCACGATTCTCTCCGGCACGCTATTGCCGTCGCGGCCGATCGCGCTGTCGTTCCCTGGAATCATTCGCGATCTGAAGGCGCGCGGCTTCGAGGTCGGCGTGCACGGCTACGATCACGTGCGCTGGCAGGATCATCTCGACGACATCGGCGCGGAGGGCGTGCGCGGCGAACTAAGCGACGCGTTCGAGGCATTCCGCGCGATTGTTGGCGCGGCGTCGCGGAGTTTCGCCGCCCCCGGGTGGCGCACGAACAACGCGGCGCTCGTCGCGCTGGACGCGACGGGACTCGACTACCGCAGCGACACGCGGGGAATCGCGCCGTACCGATGCGTCGTCGACGGACGGGTCCTCGCGACTCCGGAGATTCCGACGACGTTGCCGACACTCGACGAGGTCATGGGACGCCGCGAACTGCCCGACGACGGCGCGGTGCGCGATTTCTATCTCGGTTTGTGCAAGTCCGATGCGCTCAACGTGCATACGATTCACGCGGAGACTGAAGGGATGGGGCAACTCGAAAGCCTCACCGCACTGGTCTGCGCGCTCAAGGAACGGGGAGCCGAATTCGTGCAACTGCGCGAGGTTGCGTGGCGGCTGAATCGCAAGGAACTGCCGGTTTGCGAGGTAGTTCGTACCACGTTGCCTGGCAGGGCAGGATGGATTTCGTCGCAGGGTCCGGCGCGCGTCGCGGCCGAATGACGAATCGGCAGCGGTGTGTTATATCCCGAGAACTACAACTTAACCGCAGGGAGTCTCAGCCATGCCCGCACAAGGTCATATTGCCGATAGTCCGCGCGAAGTAGGTCTCGATCCGCAAAAGGTCGAGGCACTTTTCATTCGTGCCGAGCGCGAAGTCAAAGACGGCTTGCTGCCATCGACGCAGATCGCGATCGCCCGCAACGGGAAAATCGGCGCGATGCGCACGGTCGGCCGCGCGGTCCAGGGCGGAAGCGAAAAGCCGGCGACCAACGACACGCTCTACGTGATTTTCTCGTGCACCAAGGCGATCATGTCGGCGGCGTCGTGGATCCTGATCGGCGAAGGCAAGCTAAGTCCGATCGAACGCGTCGCGGAAATCGTTCCCGAGTTCGGCACCAATGGGAAAGACAAGATGACCGTCGAGCAGGTGCTGCTCCACGTCGGCGGATTTCCGAACGCGCCCTATCCGCAGGACGATTGGCTGGACAAGAGCAAAGGGCTCGAGCGATTCGCAAAGTGGCGGCTCGAATGGCCGGTCGGAAGCAAGTTCGAATACCATCCTACGTCGGGCTTCTGGGTAATTGCGGAGATCATAGAACGTCGCACCGGCAAGAATTTCCGTCAGTTCGTGCATGAGCGGATTTCGACGCCGCTCGGGCTGCCGGAACTCCGGGTTGGATTGCCGCGCGAATATCAGAATCGTGCGGCGCAGCTATGCTACGTGGGCGAGGCGCTGTCCGATGAAGAGCGAAAGAAACTCAGTCTGCCCGCGATGCCTGTAACGGAAGTTACCGAAGACGCGATCCTCGGCTTCAATCGGCCCAACGTGATGGAAGCGGGCGTGCCGGGCGGCGGCGGCGTGATGACCGCGGGCGACCTCGCGCTCTTCTATCAGGGATTGCTGCACAATCGCGGCATCGACGGCGCGCCGATCGTCAAGCCAGAAGCGCTCAAGGATGCGTTGCGCGTGCGCTCGGGCGACTACAAGGATCCGATCTTCGGCGTCAAGGTCAACCGCGCGCTCGGAGTCGTGGTGGCCGGCGGCGACGGCATGGCGAACTATCGCGGCTTCGGCAAGACCAACTCGGCGTTGGCCTTCGGGCACGGCGGCGCGGGCGGCCAGATCGGATGGGCCGATCCGGCGACGGGAATCTCGCTCGGCTACACGACCAACGGCTTCGACCGCAACGACGTCAGGCTGGGCCGCCGCGGCGTCGCGCTCTCAAGCCTCGCCGCAGTCTGCGCGGCGTAGGGCGTCAAGATTCCCTATCAGATTGGGTGTGCTAGAGTGAAATCATGAAGTTTCTAATGACGCTCGAACGCGACGAGCACGGGTTTGTCGTAGTCGAGTGCCCGGCCCTGCCGGGATGCCTGTCTCAAGGCCGCACAGAAGCGGAAGCTTTGGCAAACATCCGAGAAGCTATCGAGGTGAGCCTGGAGACCCGGCGACGGTTTGCGATCAGTTAATCCGCGAAGGGATTACGCACGACGATGGTCGCTTCGCGCTCTTTGCCCACGCCGATCATCGCGATTGGCACTCCCACCAGCTCGCTGATCCGTTCGACGTAGCGGCGCACGCTCGATGGTAATTCGGCGAGCGTGCGCGCGCCGGCCGGGCTTTCGCTCCATCCCGGCATCTCCTCGAAAATGGGCTTGGCGTTGATGAGCATCCGATGAGACGGCGGCATGTTGTCGTAACGCTTGCCCTTCACTATATAACCGACGCAAATCTTGACCGGGTCGATTCCAGTCAACACGTCGAGCTTGGTCAGCGCGAGCGCCCACATCCCGTTGACCCGAGCGGTGTAGCGGGCCAGCACGGCGTCGAACCATCCGATTCGTCGCGGACGCCCCGTGGCAGCGCCGAACTCGTCGCCCTCTTCGCGCAGTGAGTCTGCCAGATAGCCGGTAAACTCGCTCGGAAACGGCCCGGCGCCGACTCGCGTCGTGTAGCCCTTGCTGATCCCGAGCACCGCTTCGAGGTTGCCCGGCCCGATGCCGGTGCCGCTGAAGACGGCGCTCGCGACGCAATTCGACGAGGTCACGTACGGGTAGGTGCCGTGATCGATATCGAGCATCGTGCCGTGCGCGCCCTCGAACAGCACCCGTTTGCCTTGCGCGATCACCGTTTCGAGGAAGACGCCGGTGTCGCACAGGTAGCGCGTCAGGCGCGTGCGTGCCTTCTTCATCGCGTCGACCAGGGCTTTGCCGTCGATCGGCTTGGCCTTCAGCACCGCCTTCAAATAGAGATTCTTCTCGGCGAGGTTGCGCTTGAGCTTCGCGGTGAAGTCCTTGAAGTCGAGCAGATCCGCAAAGCGCAGGCCCATCCGTGA
>JBOHWI010000505.1:0-15281 GCA_050736675.1 Binatus sp. (SeqCode) | reverse complement strand
GAATAGTACGGCTCGAAGATGCGCGTGCGCAGGCGCGGATCGATTCCCATACCGTTGTCGGCGACTTCAAGTGTCACGATCAAGTTGTCTGGCCGCCGATAGCTGCGCACCTCGATCTTCGGCCCCGCGCCGTTATGGTTGACGGCGATAACAGCGGCGACGGCGTTGTCGAGCAGGTTGACGAGCGCGCGCTTCAACGCGTCGCGATCGATCGGGATGAGCGGAATCGTGGGGTCGAGCGCGAGCATGAACTCGACATTGGGATTCGCCTCGCGAAAGTTTCCGACGGTCTCGCCGGCGAGCGCATTGATGTCGCCGGGAACGGGATTCAGATGCGGCATTCGCGCGAACGCCGAAAATTCGTTCACCAGCCGCTTCAGATCCTCGACTTCGCCGATAATCGTTTTGGTGCATTCCTCGACCAGCGTCGACTCGATACCCGGGCGCGCGCCGAGCTGACGCCGCAACCGCTCGGCTGAAAGCTGGATGGGAGTCAGCGGATTCTTGATCTCATGCGCGATGCGGCGCGCGACTTCGCGCCATGCCTCCATCCGCTCGACCTTGGCAATCTGGCTGACGTCCTCGAAGAACAGCACCGTTCCCGCCGGCTCGCCGGGAGTATCGCCGAGCGGGCTCGCGGTCATCATCAGCTCAGTCTCGGCGCCCGCGACTTCCAGCTTGATCGTCGAGCGGGCTTCGCGCGGACGCGTGGCGAAAGCGAAGACCTCGTCGAGCACGCGGGCCAGCGCGGGCGGGAACGCGCCCTGGTAATCGCGGCCGATAACGGCGGCGGCGTCGAGATCGAGCAGTCGCTCGGCGCACGGATTGATCGTCGTGACGACGCCTTCATGGTCCATCCCGACCACACCCGCCGACACGTTGCGCAGCAGGGTCTCGGTGTACAGGCGCCGGCGCTCGAGCTCGGCCGCGGAGGCGCGCAGATCGGCGGTCATCTGATTGAAGGAATCGACCAGGTGCCCGATCTCGTCGTCGCCGACGGCGGGAATGCGAAAATTGAGATCGCCGCCGGCGACAGCCTGCGTGCCGCGCGCGAGCAGCTTTATCGGACCGGTGATTCCGCGCGAGAGAAATATTCCGAACCAGCTCGCCAGCGTGACCACCACCAGCCCGATCAGCACCAGCGTGAGCAGGTAGCTGTTCATGATGGGCTGGCGGAGGATTCGCAACTGGAAGTAGTCCTCGGAGACGCGCGAAATGTTGGTCGCGCGGGTCGCCAGGCTTCGCGGCAGATAGTAATCGACCAGCACGGCGCCGAGCACGTTGTCGGTTTCGCTCGAGACGTAAATCGGCGCGGAGCCGCGTATCACGTCGGCGTTGCCGAGGCGGTCGGTGCGCGTCAGCGCCTGCCCTTTCAGCGTTTGCGAGATGATCGGCGAATCGGGCGACGCGCCGATGCCGGTGGGCGTCTTGGGGCTGATGTCGATGAGCAGCAGTTTGCGATCTGCGGAGAAGACCTCGATGGTGCCGAGGTTGTATTCCTCCTGGCGCTTGGCGATGAACGCCTTGAGTTCGTCGCGCTTTTGCGGCGCGGTCAGGCCCTGCGCCGCGATCTGCTCGGCCAGCACGCGGGCGAAATGCGAGGCGTTGTTGGCCGAGTTCAGATAGTAGGTCTTCGCGATCTCGAGCGAGTCATTGAGAATCTGCTCGTATTCGGGATTGAACCAGCTGTTGATGTCGGCGTGGAGGAACACGCCCGACACGTAGAGCAGGAACGCGCTCGGGATCAGCGCGACCGCGATGAAGCCCGAGACCAGACGCACCTGGAATTTCGAGCCGATCAATCCGCGGCGGCGCTCGAAGATGACCTTAGCCAGATTGCGGCCGACCAGGAACAGCATCAAGCCGAGCAGCAGGAAGCTCAGGTTGAAGAGCGAGATGACCGCCAAGTTCGAGACCAGCGAGGTGTGCCGCGTGAGCGGCGGCAACTCGGTCTGCGCGAATACGAACGCGACCAGCGTCGCCCCGGCCACGCCGACGGCGATCAGCTCGCGGCGGCGCCGCTTGCGCTCTGCGAGCCGATGCGGGCTTATCGGGATTTCGGGTTTTTCCGCTGCCAATTCGTCAACGCCTCATCAGCGAAAAGAATATCGTCGCGGCGATGCTGATCAGAATGCAGGTGGCGAGCGGAAAGTAGAAGGTGAAGTTGCCGCGGCGGACGTAAATGTCGCCGGGCAGCTTGCCGACGTACGGCACCGACGACACTCCCCACAGCGCCAGTCCCACGACCACGATCGCGATACCGGCGAAGACCAGGCTTTTTCCTATCGGCGCCATCGCAGGCTTTACTCAAGGCCCGATTGTACAAGACGGGCGTCCCTCGCAATACAAGAGCGCCCTGCCCTGCTCGACCGCCTATGCGTGAGCGTGGGCGTGCGATTTGGCGCCGGCGGCCTCGCGCGCCACGAGCGTCTCCTTGATGATTTTCTCTGCCACGGGCGCCGGCGCTTCTTCGTAGTGCGAGAAATGCTGCTCGAAGGAACCGCGGCCCGACGTAATCGAGCGCAGGTCGGGCGCGTACTTCAGCACCTCGGACATCGGCACCTGCGCCTTGATCACCTGGCCGTGCCCCTTGCTGTCCATCCCCAGCACCTTGCCGCGGCGCGAGTTCAGGTCGCCGATCACGTCACCCATGCACTCGTCGGGACACGCGACTTCGATCGCGACAATCGGCTCGAGGATGATGGGCCTGGCCTTTTCCAGACACGCTTTGAAACCCATCGAGGCGGCGATCTGAAACGCCATGTCCGACGAATCGACGTCGTGGTAGCTGCCGTCGAAGACTGTCACCCTGACATCCACCATCGGATAGCCGGCGAGGAATCCTTCGGGAAGCGTGTTGCGCACGCCCTTTTCTACCGACGGAATGAAGTTGCGTGGGATGACGCCGCCGACGATGTTGTCCACGAACTCGAAGCCCTTGCCGCGCGGCATCGGCTCGATCTTGAGCCAGCAATCGCCGTACTGCCCACGGCCGCCGGACTGGCGCTTGTACTTTCCCTGCGCCTCGGCGCGTCCTTTGATCGTTTCCTTGTAAGGAACCTTGGGCGCCTGCAGCTCGACGTCGACGTTGAATTTGCGGCGCAGCTTTTCGACGGTGATTTCGATGTGCATCTGGCCGGTGCCGGTCAGGATGATGTCGTGAGTTTGCGGATCGCGATGCATCTCAAGCGCGAGATCCTCTTCGATCAACTTTTGCAACGCGGCTGACGATTTCTCTTCGTCGCCCTTGCTCTTGGGACGAATCGCGAATGACATCACGCCCGCCGGACGTGTCAGCGGCGGCATCACGAGCACGGGCGCCTTCTCGTCGCACAGAGTGTCGCCGGTGGTGGTGTCCTTGAGCTTGGCGACGGCGACGATTTCGCCGGCTATCGCGCCGGCGATGGGCGACTGCTTCTTGCCTTCGAGGCGCAGCAACTGGCCGAAGCGCTCCTTGGTTTCACGGGTCGAATTGAACACCGGCGCGTCGGTCTGAGCGTGGCCCGAAATGATCCGGAAGATCGAGAGTTTGCCGGCGAACGGATCAATAATCGTCTTGAACACCAGCGCGGCGAACGGCGCCGCCCGATCCGCCGAACGGGTTACGGGCTCCCCGGTCGTGGGATTCTGGCATTCCACCGGCGGACGCTCGTTGGGGGCCGGCAGGTACGTCGTGATCGCGTCGAGCAGCGCCCCGATGCCGATATTCTTGGCACCGGAGCCGCAGAAGACGGGCGTAATCTTGCGCCCAACGACGGCGGCATGCAGGGCCGTGCGAACTTCGGCGTCGTCGAGCGTCCCCTTATCGAGATATTTTTCGAGCAGGGCGTCGTCGGTCTCCGCCACCGCCTCGAGCAGCGCGGTGCGCGCCGCTTCCGCTCGGGTCTTCAGCTCAGCGGACAGCTCCTCTTCCTTGAATTTGCCGCTGGTGTCGGCGTAGATGAGCGCCTTCATCGCGAGCACGTCGATGACGCCCTTGAAGCCAAGCTCCTCGCCAATCGGAATCGTCAACGCGACTCCGCGCGCGCCGAGCACCTTCCCGAGATCCTTCATCGCGGCATCGAAGCTGGTGCGCTCGCGATCGAGCCGCGACACGAACGCGATTCGCGGCAGCGTGAGGTCTTCGGTCGCCGCCCAGATTTTTTCGGATTCAACCTTGGTGTCGCCGCCCGGACTGATCAGCATCACGACTCCGTCCACTGCGCGCAGAGTCGTCAGCGTCTCAGGCAGAAAGGCGGTGTAGCCGGGAGTGTCGGCGAAAATTACTTCGGTCTTTTTCCAGTTGAGATGATTGAACGCGGAGCTGATCGAAATGTGATGCTTGGTTTCCTCGGGCTCGAAGTCCATCGCGGCCGAGCCGTCGTCGGGCCGCCCCAATCTCGGCGCCGCTCCCGCAGTAAAGAGCATCGCGTCCGCAGCCTGGGTCTTGCCGGTGCCGCCCTGGCCGACGATTGCGATTGTTCTAAGCCGTCCGATTTCCTCCACAGCCATGGAGCTTACCTCTCAGCCTGCCCACTCGGGACCAGCGCCGATTTCAGAGCGCCGCGCCCCGATCGATGCAGTTATTTTGCGCTAATCACATAAGCCTACTCGTACGCCCCCGCCACGCTCACCTCGCCCGCCACGATTCGCTCGACGCGGTCTCCGATGTCTAGCAGCAGTGCCCCCGTCGCGTCGATTCCTTTCACCACTCCCGACTGGCGCCGCCCGGCGTCCACAATCGCGATACGCCTGCCGGTCAACGCCGAGAACCGTTCCCACGCGGGACGGATGGCATCGAAGCCGCGCGTCAGGGTTTCCATATAGCGGGAGTCGAGCAGATTAAAAAGCGAATCGGCGATCGCAATCCGGTCGCATGCATGACCCGTCGCGATTCGCATCGAGGTCGCCTTGTCGCGCAGGTCGGGCGGGATGTCGTCGGCGGCGAGATTGATATTGAGGCCGATGCCGAGCAGCACGCAGTCGAGATTCTGTCGCGCGTCAGTGACCGCCTCGGCTATGATGCCGCCGGCCTTGCGCCCGCGCAGCCACACGTCGTTGGGCCACTTCAGCGCGACGCTTCCTGGCGCCTCGCGCTCGAGCGCCTCGGCCGCGGCGAGGCCGGCGACCAGGCTCATGCGCGGCACGTCGGCCAACGGAATCGGCGGGCGAAGGATTATCGTCGTGTAGAGGTTAACGCCGGACGGCGAATGCCACGTGCGGCCCATCCTGCCCCGCCCGGCCGTCTGCTGCTCGGCAATGACGAGCGTGCCCTGGTCGGCCCCGCTCGCAGCCAGCTCGCGCGCAGCTTCCTGGGTTGAGTCAATTTCGTCGAAATAATGGATGCGCCAGCCGATCCGGCCCGGCGCGCCGCGCTCGATAGCAAGATATGGATTCTGAGGCATTACTTTAACTTCTCGATCTCGCAGCGGGCGCGCACGGCGCCCGCCAATCAAACCGCGTCAATTCTCATGCTGATATCCAGAAATCGCGCCGAATGGGTCAGCGCACCGACGGAGATTAGATCGGCGCCCGCCTCCGCGATAGCGCGAACAGTCTCGAGCGTCACGCCGCCGGAGACTTCGAGTTGAACTTTCGATCCGGCGAGCGCGCGCGCCTTGCGGATATTGTCCAGCGTCATGTTGTCGAGCAGAATCGTGTCGGCGGCCGCCTTAAGTCCTTCTTCAACTTGCGCGAGCGTCTCGCATTCGATTTCGATCTTGAGCGTGTGCGGCGCGACGCGGCGAGCGCCTTCGATCGCTTTCGTCACCGAGCCCGCCGCCGCGATGTGGTTTTCCTTGATCAGCACACCGCTGTCGAGGCCCAGGCGATGGTTATGCCCGCCGCCGACGCGCACCGCGTACTTCTCCACGACGCGCAGGCCGGGATGAGTCTTGCGCGTGTCGATAATCTTCGCATGCGTGCCCGCGACCGCATCGACGAACGCCCGCGTCGTCGTCGCGATTCCGGAGAGCAGCTGCACGAAGTTGAGCGCCGTGCGCTCGCCAATCAGCAATCCCTCGAGCTTGCCGTCGATCTGCGCGAGCACGTCGCCCGCCTTCAGCTCAGCGCCTTCGGGCGCGAGCGTAACGATTCGCGGCTCGGCACCCGCCAGCCTCATCACCGGTTCGATCAGGATTCCGCCGGCGAGAATCATCCGCGGTTCTTTGACGGTGATCCTCGCACGACCCTTCGCACCGGGCGCGACGGTCGCCGCGGTCGTGATATCGCCCTGCCCCAAATCCTCAGCCAGCGCCCGCTTGATGAGTTCGGTGGGATCGAATTGCTTGAACAGTTCCATGCAACTTCACCGTCAATCGGTCGCGCCGAGGACTTGAAGCTGAGCGTCAAGGAGGGTTTTCTCGCTGTTTAGTTCCTCTATCTTTTTCGCGTTTTCTGCTTTGGCCTCGTCCTTCGCTTTCTTCCAGAAGTCAGAATTTCCGAAGCGCTTCGTGTGAGCATCTAAGTGGTGCGCTACCTCGTCGCGCTTCTTCTGCAAGGCCGCGCGCGTAGCTTTGATATTGAAATTCGGCGCTTCTTCAAGCCAGATTCGGGCCGAGGATAGTTGCCGCGGCAAATAGCCTGAGATCATCGCGCTCGAGTCCGTCACGGTTTCAAACTCACTCAATTTTGCGAGCGTCTTCGCGAATTCGTTCCACCTCGGAAATTCGACTTGATCTCGCAGCTCCAGAGCTTTGTACTTTGCGCGAGCGCGCTGCCCGGGATGCCAGCCCAGCAGCGAGCGCAGCGAATTGACCGCCTCCGTCGCCTCGATACAGTGATTCATCGCGGTTGCTTCCGCCTCTGATAGCGGATTCGTTACCGACGGTTCCGGATACGTTGCGATTGGCAGATGCGCCGCGAGATTCGCCTCGTCGAGGTACGGCCGAATAACCTGCCAGATTTCTTCCGACACGAAAGGCATGAACGGATGCAACAGGCGCAGCATCTTGTCGAAGACGTTGATCAGCACCCAGCGCGCGCCGGCCTGGCGTTCGCCGCCGGCTTTGAGCGGCTCCTTCGAAAGCTCGATGTACCAATCGCAGAACTCGTGCCAGATGAACTGGTAGAGCTTCATCGCGGCGACGTTGAATTCGTAGGCGTCGATCGAGCCGCTGACTTCGCGAATCGTGTCGTCGAGGCGCGACAGAATCCATCGCTCGGCCAGTCCGAGCTTTGCGATTTCGACTTTCCGCAGCGGCTGCTCGGCGCCTTCGAGATTCATCATCACGAAGCGCGCGGCGTTCCAGATCTTGTTGGCAAAGGCGCGCGACGCCGCGAACCTGTCGTGCGACAGGATTACGTCGCGCCCCTGCGCGGCCAACTGCGCCAGCGTGAAGCGGACCGCATCGGCGCCGTATTGATTCATCAAGTCGAGCGGGTCAACGACGTTGCCCTTCGACTTGGTCATCTTCTTGCCGAGCTCGTCGCGCACCAACGGCGTGATGTACACGTCCCTGAACGGCACCTTGCCCGTGAATTCGAGTCCGAGCATCATCATGCGCGCGACCCAGAAAAAAATTATGTCGAAGCCGGTCAGCAGCAGGCTGGTCGGGTAGTAGCGCTCGAAGTCGGGCGTGTATTCGGGCCAGCCGAGCGTGGACATCGGCCACAGTCCCGAGCTGAACCACGTGTCGAGCACGTCGTCGTCCTGGACGATGTCGGAGCCGTCGCACTCGGAGCATCGCGAGGGCCGCTCAGCCGCGACAACCAGATGGTCGCATCGCACGCATCGGTAGGCGGGAATCCGATGACCCCACCATAGCTGGCGCGAGATACACCAGTCGTGGATGTTCTCGAGCCAGTTGAAAAACACGTTCTCCCATCGCTTGGGATGGAAGGTCGTGTCGCCCTTGCGCACCGCTTCGATCGCGCGATCGGCCATCGCGCGCATGCTCAGGAACCACTGCTCGGAGAGCATCGGCTCGACGATCGTGTCGCATCGCGAGCACACGCCGACGGCGTGCTTGTGCAGCTCGATCTTTTCTAACAGTCCCGCAAGCTCGAGGTCTTTGACGATCTGCCTTCGCGCCTCCTCGCGCGACAGCCCGCGATACGCGCCGCCGTTCTCGTTGATGTGCGCAGTGTTGTCGAAGATCGAGGTCTGCTCGAGGCCGTGGCGCTTGCCCAGTTCGAAGTCCACCGGGTCGTGCGCAGGCGTGACTTTCAGCGCGCCGGTGCCGAATTCGCGATCGATCGCGGCGTCGGCGATGATCTTTATCTCGCGACCCATCAGCGGCAGCCGAAGCGTCTTGCCGATGTACGACTTGTAACGCTCATCGTCGGGATTCACGGCGACTGCGGTGTCGCCGAGCATCGTCTCGGGCCGCGTCGTCGCGATCGTGATCGCGCCGGTGCCGTCGGCCAGAGGGTAGCGGATGTACCAAAGGCTGCCCTGAACGTCTTTGTGATCGACTTCGAGATCGGACAGCGCCGTCTCGCATCGCGGGCACCAGTTGATCAACCGTTTGGCGCGGTAGATGAGCTTCTTGTCGTAAAGATCGACGAAGACTTTCGTCACGGCGTTCGAGAGGCCCGCATCAAGCGTGAAGCGCTCGCGGCTCCAGTCGCATGACGCGCCGAGCCGGCGCAGCTGATTCAGGATTCGATCGCCGTAAGTCTCCCGCCACTTCCACACGCGATCGACGAACGCGTCGCGCCCGAGCAGGTGACGGTCCTTGCCCTCTTTCGCGAGATCCTTCTCGACGGCGTTCTGCGTCGCGATGCCGGCGTGATCTGTCCCGGGCAGCCACAGCGTGTTGTAACCCTGCATCCGGCGCGTGCGCACGATGATGTCCTGCAGCGAGACGTTGAGCGCGTGGCCGAGATGGAGCTGGCCGGTGACGTTCGGCGGCGGAATCACTACCGAGAAGACCGGGCCCGGGCGCGCGGGATCGGCCTTGAAGTAGCCGAGGTCGATCCACTTCTGAAACCATCGCTCTTCTGCGGATTTGGAATCGAATGTCTTGGGCAGCTCCACCGGTAACGCTCCGTCGAAAAAAGGGCGCGTGGCGCCCTTCGCTCAAATCATATTGTCCTGCCGGTCGCCTCTCAAGCGACGGTCCGGGTGTCGATGCGCCCCGTCGATTCCAACAGCTTGTAAGATCGAGCCGGTTAATAATATCGTGCGCATGCTTGGACTTCCGGGGGGCCGAAATTCGACTTGCGAGGAGAATATATGGCTGACGCATTTCGCAAACTGGGTATGGCTGCCGTACTGGGAACATTACTGTTGGCGGGAGGGGTTTCGGGCTGCAGCTCGATATCCACCGACCACGTCGATTGCAACGTCGTGAAGCTGCAGGCGGAATCGGGCCGCTCCGATTCTGAAATAGCATCGGCCATCGGCGCCAGCGTAGCGGACGTAGCGAAATGCCACGGAGCAGAAAAGTCGGGCAACAAGGAATCGACCGACGCGGTGCCGTCGGGATACTGAGTCGCACCGCATCGCGCGGCGCTGTTCAATTTGGTGCGAGAGAGGGGACTTGAACCCCTACGAGCTTGCGCTCACAAGGTCCTGAGCCTTGCGCGTCTGCCATTCCGCCACTCTCGCGAGCGAGAACAAGAGTATAGGGTTTAACCGCCTGATGATTCCAATTCAAGACGCGATGCCGTAATTCGCGCGGCCATCTTTCGCGCGACGCCATTCAACCAGTGCAACAGCATTCGCAGTTACGATGAGTGAGCGGGTTCGCGGCGCGATCTCACTTGCTCCGGCGTCGGCCCGCGAAGCGCCGTCGCTCGCGCTGGACTTGAGTGCGGGCGATGGCCTTTCGAGCCGTCTCCTTGCGGAGCGCGGATGGCAGGTAGTATCGACGGAGTATCGAACGCGCAAGCCCGGCTGGGTGGAGGTCGACCTCGACAACGATCTCCCGTTTCGGCCGGAGAGCTTCGACCTGGTGATGATGCTCGAAGTGATCGAGCACCTGGCCGACATCCCGCACGTGCTCGGTGAAATCGCGCGCGTGATGCGGCCCGGCGCGGTCGCGATCATCACGACGCCCAATCGCCTGAACGTCAGCTCGCGCGTACATTATTTGCTGAGCGGCTACTACAAAGGACGGCGCGCGCCGCTGGCATACCGCTATCGCGTCGCCGACGGGCGCAACTGGCATGTGATGGGCCTCAACGACCTGCACTGGATCGCGTGGGGGGCGGGATTGCGAATGGACGCGCTCGGCCGCAGCCGGCGCAAGTTGCGCTCGCGAATCCTCGCGCCGATTCTGTGGCCCTTGATCGCGGGATTCTCGTGGATGCTTTATGGGCGCGGCGTGAAAGACCCGGCGCAACGAAAGATCAATCGCGAGCTGCTCGGCTTCATGACCAGCGCGAGCCTGCTGATGGACGAAAACATCATCATGCGATTTCACAAAATCCAGGAGCCTTGAAGACCTCGGTTATCGTCGCGACTCACAACCGGCCCGAATCGATTCGGCGGCTGGTCGCTAGCCTCGCGCCCGAACTCGCGACCGGCTCGCGGGAGATAATCATTGCCGAAAATGGCACGCCGGCGCCGACGCAGCTTTCGCTCGAAGGCGCGCCGCTTAAGCATCTGCACGAACCTCGCGCCGGAAAATGCCGCATTCAAAATCGCGCCATCGCCGATGCGTCCGGAGAAATTCTGGTTTTTCTCGACGACGACCTGACCGTCGCGCCAGGTTATCTGGCTGCGGTCGAGGATTTCTTTGACACGCATCGCGAGTTCGCCGCGATGAAGGGACGAATCCTCGCGGCTGAAGATCCCGAAAAAAAAGTCGGCCCGTTGGCCGTGTACCTGGACCTGCCGATTGCGGACCACGGCGAAGAAGTCGTCGAAGTGCGCGGAGTACTCGGCGCCAACATGGCTTTTCGTGCGGACGCGCTCAGGCAAGTGGGACGTTTCGACGAGCGTCTGGGCCCGGGCGCGGGCGGCCATGAAGAAGAGACCGAGATGTCGCAGCGATTGCGCGTCGGCGGTTTTCGGATCGGATACGCGCCGAAGGCTCTTGTCTATCACGAAGTCGATGCCGCGCGCGCTAATCGCGAACGATTCATCAGAATCGCGCGCGAACGCGGGCGCTGCCGGATGATTCATGAGAAGCATTCTGCACTCGACGTGATTGCCAAGAACGCGATCGCGCTGACGCGCCTGCGCATCGCGCAAGTCACTGGCGCCGGTATCGCGCGAATCGCGCGCGAGGAGCGCAGGCTCGCGATCGCACGCGGAATGTTCGATGGTCTCGGCGGCTAGAAATCGGGCCGCGCGCCCTACCCTATCGATGCGATCAGCGTATTTATTTCGGTAGCGTAGCGCGCCCAGGTGAATTTTTCGGCGGTCGCGCGGGCTTCACGGCCAAGATTCGCGGGCGCGTCGAACAACGCGCCGAGGCGCAGCGCGACCTCGCCCACGTCGGCAGGATTTTCGACTCGAAAGCCGCGCATCGAGGGCGGGATCAACTCGGCAACGCCCGAGAACGCGCTGGTCATCGCCGGCAACCCGCAGGCCATCGCTTCCATCACGACGTTGCCGAACGGTTCGAACAACGACGGCATCGCAAAGACGTCGGCCGCGTGGAGTATCGCCTCGACGTTGGGTTGCGGGCCGGTGAATACTACCCGCGCGCCGATGTTGAGGGCGCTGGCGCGGCCCGCGAAATTGTCGGTCTGTCGATCCGCGCCTGCTACCAGCAGAAACGCGCCGCCCGCGACCAGCGGCCATGCTTCGATGAGAAATCCCAACCCCTTGCGCGCGAAGCCGTTGCCGACGAAGGCGACCACGCAGGCGCTGGCCGGGACTACGAACTTCTGACGGATGGCAGCGCGCTCGGACGAATCGGCGGCGGGCCGGAAGCGATCGAGATCGACGCCGTTGTAAATCGTCACCGTTGTTTCAGGCGCGAGACCGAATTCGCCAATCAGATCGTCGCGAACGAAATTCGACACCGCGATCACGCGCTTCAGTCCGGGACTTCGGAACGCCTGGCGCTCGACCAGCATCTGCACTCGATGGTACGGGCTGAGGCGCATCGCCGTCGCGCCAAGCGCACCGCGCCACTTGCGCGCCGCGCGGAGGTAACTGGCATGAGCGCCGCCGCCGGAGCGTACGACGTCCGCGCCGACGCATCGCGCGAAACTGAGCACCACGTCGGCTCCCGCGCGTCGCGCCGCCGGTGCAGCGGCCCACGCGAATCGCAGCAGGGACAGCGCGCGTCCCAGCCGCGGGCCGGCGCCGACGCGACGGACATCCCAATCGCCGGCCGCGCCGCGAATCTGGTCCGCGAAGATAGTGATTTGATGCCCGGCTGCGCGGAGTCCCTCTGCCGTGACGACCAAATCGCGCTCGGTGCCGCCGCCCGCGGTATCGAAACGGCGCGTCAGCAGAGCTATCCGCATTGCAGGACGCTCAGCCGCGTCGTCGTCGAAAACGTTCGGCGCGGTGCGCGCAAAAGATGCGCGACGCTCCGCCGTATGATAATTTTCGACGCGGGATGTGAGGTGGGGGAATGATCGAAATTCAATGTACCAGCTGCCACACCCGCTATCGGATTGACGAGCGGGTCCTGCCCGACGATACACCGACCTTCAAGTGCTCGCGATGCGGTCATGTCTTCAACGCGGACCCGGTGCCCGCCAAAACGCGCAAACCGGTTCCACCAGCGGCCGAGAGTGAATCTCAGCCGGCGCGCACCATCCGCCCCGCGCGGTCGCGGCCAAGCGCGCTCATGTCGCAAGTAGAAAGCGACGTCGTCAGACGCGAGCCGGTCGCGGAGCCGCGGCCGACGCTCGCACCCGAGCCGGAGGTTCGCCTCCAGCGCTCGGAGCCGGAGCAACGCCGCGCAGCCGTCGAGCATCCGAGGTCCGAACCGCCCGCAAGCGCACCAACCGACGAGCCCCAAGCTCGACTCGCACAAGGTCGCCATCAGCCGGACGTTGACGATCCGCTCAATCGCCCCTTTGGCGATCGCGAGCAGAAAGCCGACACCGGCGAAAACCTTAGATTCGATTTCAGCGACGAGCGCAACGAAATCGGCGACGCGCCGCCGCAGCATCAGCTCGAGCCTCTTGAAACTGAAGATGGCGGATGGCAGGTGGGTGACACGCCGGATGAGTTCGAATCGGCGCCAATTCGGCAGGCGCCGACGATGATGGCCGAGCCGGAGTCCGCGCCGCGTCCGACGCCCACTCCCGTGCGTCGCATGGCTTCGCCACTGCGCGCGGAGTCGCCGCGATTCGCACCGCCGGCGCCGGTGAGACCTGCGGGGTTCCAACTCGGCCAAGTCGTTGACGACGGCGCTGAGGTGGCGGTGGCGGGAGGAAGTCATGCGTCGGGATTCTTTCTCGCGATGTTCTTCTTCGTGGCGGTTGCTTTCCTCGGCGCGAGCGCACTCATCTGCGATGCTCCCGCCGCCAGCGCGCGCATCCTCAGCCAGGCGCCACGCATCGGGGGGTACTTCGGCCGGCCGATTGTTCCCGCGATGCTGGTGGCGCTGCACGACGTCCACTCGGAGTTTTACACACTCAAGGGTGGTCATGTCGCGTTGGTGATTACGGGCATCGCGCAGAACGTCGGAACGCGTCCGCTGCAACTGGTCGAGATCGACGCCGCGCTGCTTGGCGGCGCCGCGCATCCGCTCGCGAACCAGAGCGTCTATTGCGGAAATGAGCTCTCGGCCAAGATGCTTGGCGAGATGACGCCGCGCGAGATTGAATTCTCTCAGGGGTTGAACCCACAGAAAGCGTTTGCGATGAATCCGTCGGCGTCGGCTCCGTTCCTGATGGTGTTCATCGATCCTCCCGCGGGGGCAGGCAAAATTAGAATCGAGGTGTCCAAGGCGAGCGCGACCGGGCCGGCTCCCGATTCCGCCGCGACCTCCGCACCGCCCGCCTAGCCGCGATCATTCCTTCTCGCGCGCGAGCAGTTCCGCGTATTCGTCGGCGTCCATCAGGTCTTCGAGGTCGCTCATGTCGGTGATCTTCACCTTGATCAGCCATCCGTCGCCATACGGATCTTCGTTGACGGTCTCCGGGCTCTCGGGCAGGTCTTCATTGATCTCGATGACCGTGCCGGTAACCGGCGCGTAGACATCCGAGACCGCCTTGACCGATTCGACCACGCCGAACGGATCGTCCTTGCTGACCTTGTCGCCGACCGCGGGCAGTTCGATAAACACGATCTCTCCCAACTGGTCCTGTGCGTGATCGGTAATTCCAACAGTCGCGACGGTTTCTTCAGTCGCGACCCATTCATGCTCTTTCGAATATTTGAGTCCCTGCGGAATCTCCATGACTCCTCCCGAAGTCGTGCGCGGCGGGCGTTTTGCGGAAGTCTCGCGCCAAGCCGATCACGATCGCATCAATGCTCATGAAGCGCAGTGGAATCAGTTTTGTCAAGTTCCAATTCACTCTGGCGCGGTCATCGATCGGGCGCGCGACTCTTGACTGTTGCCTGCCGATAGCGTTAGTCGCGGCTCTCCCGCGATTGCCAGCGGCTCGTCGCGCACCGTATCGTCGAAAACCGGCGCGACGAATCGGCCATTCGCGTGACGGCGGAGGATGTATCTGCATGAATGTCGGGATTCCCACAGAAATTAAATCCGACGAGCGCCGCGTCTCGCTGACTCCGGCCGGAGCGGCTGCGCTGCGCATGCACGGGCATCGCGTGACGGTCCAGGCGGGAGCCGGCGCCGGCAGCGGATTTGCCGACCGCGACTATCGCAAGGCGGGCGCCGCGATCGTCGCCGGCGCGCAGGCGGTGTGGATGCGCGCGGACATGATCCTGAAAGTTAAGGAACCGCAGCCGACCGAATATCCGTTCATGCGGCCGGGGCAGATTCTCTTTACCTATCTTCACCTCGCCGCCGACCGGCGTCTGTCGCGCGAGTTGCTTCGCCGCCGCGTAACGGCGCTCGGCTACGAAACGATCCAGCTCGATGACTCGAGCTTGCCGCTGCTGGCGCCGATGAGTGAAGTTGCAGGACGGCTCGCTATCCAGGCCGGTTCCTGGTGCCTGCAGGCGCGCAGCGGAGGACGCGGCGTGCTGCTCAGTGGAGCGTCCGGCGTGCGGCCGGGCAAAGTCGTCGTACTGGGCGGCGGAATCTCGGGACTGAACGCGTGCCGCGTGGCCGCCGGCGTCGGCGCCGAAGTGACGATAATGGATATCAATCCGAGCAGGCTGCGCTACCTGAGCGACCTGCTCGGCGGACACGTGACGACCGTGATGTCGAATCGCGCGACGGTGCAGGAGGAAGTCATCAATTGCGATCTGGTGATTGGCGCGGTGCTGGTACCGGGGGCGCGCGCGCCGCGGCTGCTGAGTGCGAAGA
>JBOHWI010000504.1:0-9927 GCA_050736675.1 Binatus sp. (SeqCode) | reverse complement strand
GAGGTTAGGAGTAGCTATCGCATTCGATCTAAAAAGTCGGTATCTCATCTGGGATGCGAAAGTGTTATCCAGTTGCGTTGGTGTTGATTAGCTGGCTCCTGATGCTGCCGCCGCCGGTTTTTCCGCCGGCGAAGGACGCGGCGGGCGAATACAAAATGAATACCGCGGTGCCGATGTCCCAATGGCTCAAGTTCAAAACGTTTAAATCCGAAGACGGCTGCAAGGCGCGATTGAAGAAGATGCCGTCGTTCTACAAATGCGTCGCGAGCGACGATCCGGCGCTGAAGAAGCCGGCGCCAGGCGCCGCCGGCGCGCCGAGCACGTCGACGCTGTCGGGCGCCGCCGGTGGCCACATGCAATAGGCGCCGTTGCTCACGCGCGAATCAATTCGCGCAGCACGAACGGCAGGATTCCGCCGTGGCGGATGTACTCGACCTCTTCGGCAGTGTCCGCGCGCATCGTCACTTCAAATTCGGTTGCCTTGCCGCCCGATTCGGCGCGCACCTTCAATTTCTGGCGCGGCTTGATTCCCGTCTTCAGGCCGGAGATCGAAAATACTTCCTGGCCAGTGAGTCCGAGCTTCTGCCGATTCTCCCCGGACTTGAACTCGAGCGGCAGCACGCCCATCCCGATGAGGTTGCTGCGATGGATTCGCTCGAAGCTCTCCGCGATTGCCGCGCGCACGCCGAGCAACTGGACACCCTTAGCCGCCCAATCGCGCGACGAGCCGGTGCCGTATTCCTTGCCGGCGATCACGACTAACGGAACGCCGTCTTTGCGGTAACGCTCTGACGCGTCGAAAATTGTCATCTTATCACCGTCCGGCTGATGCGCCGTGAAGCCGCCCTCGGTCCCCGGCACCATCAGGTTCTTGAGCCGGATATTCGCGAACGTCCCGCGCATCATCACTTCATGATTCCCGCGCCGTGCGCCGTACGAGTTGAAATCCTTGGGCTGGACGCCATGCGCGATAAGATACTTGCCTGCGGGACTGTCAGCGGCGATCGAGCCGGCCGGCGAAATATGATCGGTCGTCACGCTGTCGCCTAGCACGGCCAGCGCGCGCGCGCCGGTGATGTCCGAGAACCCGCTGACCTTTGCCGTGACGCCCTCGAAAAACGGCGGCGCCTTCACATACAGCGAATCCTCCGCCCAGCGGAACAGGTTGCCCTCGGGCACCTGCAGGCTCTTCCATCGCTCGTCACCCTCGAACACCTGGCCGTACTCGCTCTTGAACATCGAGGCGTGAACCGAGCCGGTGACGGCGGCCGCAACTTCCTCCTGCGACGGCCAGATGTCGCGCAGAAAAACCGGACGGCCGTCGGAGCCGGCGCCGAGCGGCTGATGCTCGACGTCGATATTCATCGTGCCCGCAATCGCGTACGCCACCACCAGCGGTGGCGACGCCAGGTAGTTGAAGCGCACGACGGGGTTGATGCGCCCCTCGAAATTTCGATTGCCGCTGAGAATCGCGCAGGCAACCAGGTTGCCCTGCTTCACCGCGCCCGCGATCCCCTCGGCAATCGGCCCGCTGTTGCCGATACAGGTCGTGCATCCGTAGCCGACCAGGTTGAAGCGCAGCTTCTCGAGCGACTCCGTCAAGCCCGCACGCTTCAGATATTGCGTAACGACCTTCGAGCCGGGCGCGAGACTGGTCTTCACCCACGGCTTGACCGTCAGCCCGCGCGCGACCGCCTTCTTCGCGAGAATCCCGGCCGCCAGCATCACCGACGGATTCGAGGTGTTGGTGCAACTCGTGATCGCAGCGATCACGATCGAGCCGTGCGTCAGCGAAAAGGACTCCTCTCCGGAATGTACTTTCACTTTGTGCGCGATATGACCGAGCTTCGACTCGGGAATGGTGCTCTCGATGGTCGATGCGGCGTTGCCGCCTTCGGCGACCCACTTGGCCAGCTCCTCGCGATCGACGCTCGGATGCTCGTGAAATTCCTTCGCCAGCTCGCGCCGGAAATCGCTTTTGGCCGCCGTCAGCGCGACTCGATCCTGCGGACGGCGCGGTCCCGCCATGCTCGGCACCACGCTGCCGAGGTCGAGTTCGAGAGTGTCGGAAAATTTCGGCTCGGGCGCATCGGGCGAATTGAACAGTCCCTGCGCCTTGCAGTACGCCTCGATCAATTTGATCTGGCTTTCGCTGCGCCCCGTCAGCCGCAGGTAGGTCAGCGTCTGATCGTCGACCGGGAAGTATCCCATCGTCGCGCCATACTCGGGCGACATATTGCCGAGCGTCGCGCGATCCGCCACCGGCAGCGACTCAAGCCCCGGCCCGAAGTACTCGACGAACTTGCCGACCACGCCCTTCTTGCGCAGCATCTGCGTGACCGTCAGCACCAGGTCGGTAGCAGTCGCGCCCGGACGCAGAGCGCCGGACAGGCGAAAGCCGACTACTTCGGGAATCAACATCGGCATCGAGCGCCCAAGCATCGCGGCTTCCGCTTCGATTCCGCCGACGCCCCAACCGACGACGCCGAGCCCATTGATCATCGTGGTATGCGAATCGGTGCCGATAACGGTGTCGGGATACGCCTCTCCGTTGCCGGAAGCGAAAACCACCGGCGCAAGATATTCGAGATTCACCTGATGGACGATTCCCGTGTCGGGCGGCACGACGCGAAAGTTGTCGAAAGCGCCCTGCCCCCATCGCAGAAAAAGGTACCGCTCCTGGTTGCGGTCGAACTCGAGTTGCGCGTTGACGGCGAACGCGTTGGCCGTGCCGAACGAATCGACCTGCACCGAATGATCGATCACCAGGTCCACCGGCTGCAGCGGACCGATTTTGTCCGGATTGCCGCCGAGCTTTTTGATCGCGTCGCGCATCACCGCCAGGTCCGCGACCACCGGCACTCCGGTGAAGTCCTGCAACAACACTCGCGCCGGCATGAACGAGACTTCGCGTTCGCCGCCCTTGCCGTTCCATCTGGCCAGCGCTTCGATCTGCCCGGTCGTCACGATCGCGCCGTCCTCGCGCCGCAGCACGTTCTCGATCATGACCTTGATCGAATAGGGCATCCGCGTCAGCGAGAAGCCGTGCTGCTCGAGCGCTTCGAGCTTGTAAATCGTGTAGCTCTTGCCGTCGACGGTGAGCGTGGAACGAGCACCGAAACTGTTTGTCGCCATGCGTTCAGAATAGCGCGCGCGCGCGCCCAATCAACTGTTTCAAACTGGCTAGCTTGAATTGCGGCGCGCGGCGTGCGCGGGCGTCGGGCCATGCAAGCCGTCGAACACCAGCGAGCGGCCGTCTGAATGGAACCGCATCGCGGCCAGGATTCCGACGCGCGGCGATCCGAGCGCGGGCACGCCGTCGATCGAATCGATGGTGATTCGCGGCTTCAGCGTCATGAGAGCCGCGACCGCCGCACCGAAACTCTCGTCGTCCACTTCGCCTTCGCCGCCGGTGATCATCGCGCGTCCCTGCAAGCCTGCAATCACGCGGCCGGCACGAAGCACGATGATATTGCTGGCCTCGTGCGCGATGCCGCATCCGGGGAGCGTGCTGCCGTAGGGATTGGCGGGATCGATCGCGCTGAGCGCCACCGGTTTCTCGCGCGCCGCGATTAGATTGCGCGCGGCGTGCAGCATCTCGACCGCCTCGGGCAGCGCGTACTGCTCGCCGGAGAGCGAGCGCACGAACCATCCGCGGCGAATCGCGCCGCCATACTCCAGCCGCCTCAGCGCGAACGCTATTTCGTTCCACGAGATCCGGGTCGATTCGGTGGCGAGCATCTCGCGCGCGAGGATGCCGTGACGCTCCAGCAACTTGAGCGCCAGGTCGCGGGTTTCATCGGCGGGGGTTTCGGTGGCCCGGATCAGGGACCAGCGGCCCGCCAGGCTTGACTTCAAACGCGCACGGACCGCGGCGTCGCGGCGAGTCGTCGGCCGGCGCGCGACCGACTCGAGCGCGCGCTCGGCGCTGCGGTCGTCGGCGAACATCCTGAGCGGTGCGAAGTTGTCGTTGCTGACGCAGCCGGCCGCGGCCAGTCGCCACAACGCGGACAAAGCGTCGCGCTCGGAGACATTCGCGCGCTCGGCTACTTCATCTAGATACTGCGCGCCCGAGGCTCCCAGGGCCTCCATCACGGCTTTCTCCTTCGCCTCCGCCGTTTCAGATTCGGCCGGACGCACAAAGAGGCTCGCTTTGCGCGGGACGAACGTGATTCGCGCCGGGACGTTTGGAAGAGCCGCGCCTTCGACGGTTTCTCCGCGGACGGCGACCCACTTCATCTGGCCGCTCATGCAAACCAGGTCGAGCATCTCCGGGCGGTAGCCGGCGATGCGGGCGGGGAGGATGGCGTGCTCCCAGATTTCGGGGGTTGCCGCGATTCCGGAAAGTTGATCGAGCACTGCGGCGACGCCGGTCTGATCGGCGGGCAGGTCGGAGCCGCCGACGTGCATCCATCGCAGGCGGAAAGCGGCGTACTCGTGATCGGCGCACGGCTCGATTTCGGCACGGACGCGCGCCAGCGTTATCCGATGGATCCGTTCGAGGTTGTAGCGGTCGCACCATTGGACCACGTCGGCGCGCGTGAAGTGTCCGCGGAAGATTGCGCCCTGCCCTTCCAGCGCCGTGAGGCTCTGCTCGCCGTCCGATTCTTTGAGATGCATCTGCGCCGCCATCTCGCCGGTTGTCGTGGGCCCGCGGGTCTTCATCGCGCGGCGCACCAGTTCGGTTCGCGCGGCGGCGCTGTCGGCGCTCTCGACCGTCGAATACGCTGCGCCGAAGAGCGGGCGGTCTTCGCTTGCGACTATTCTGTCGGTTAATTCGCCACTCAAAGTTATCCGTGCGATTCGATTCTCGGCGGTGAGTTCGGTGAGCATCGCGCGGGCGGGGTCGCCGACGCGGTCTTCGATTTCGGCTTGGGTCATCGAGCCGTGCGATCGGATCAACTCGAACAATTCGTCGCGCGATCGCGGTTTGCGGCCGGCGGCGCGGCCGGAGACTTCGGCGACGACGCTCTCAACAGCTTCGGCTGACAGCAGATCGGAGAGGTCCTCTTTGCGGAACACGTCTTCGGCCATGCCGCGGTTCATCGAAACGGTGCGCGAGCGGCGGTTGGCGCGCTCGCCGTCGTCGAGGAAGGAGTAGTCCCACGCGAGCAGCAGGCGATGCGTGAACACCGACGGCGCAATCGCGTCGACCGTGACCACGCGAATCGCACCGCTCTCGATATCTTCGAGCAGCTTGATCGTGCGCGGCAGGTCGGTGGACTCCTCGAGACATTCGCGGATCGTTTCGTCGATCACAAAATGGTCCGGGAGTTCGATCGCGCCGGGACGGTTCTCAAAGCAGGCTTGCTGGCCGGGGAAAATCGAGGAGAGCAGCTCCTGCGAGCGCAGGCGCTGAATCCAGGACGGGACTTTCCTGCCGCGCGACGAGCGCATCACCGCCAGCGCGCGCGTAGCGACGTGGCGGAAGCGCACTTCGAACATCGGGGCGGCCAGCACGGCCTGGATGAGCACTTCGCGGGCGTTGCGCGCCTTGAGCATCCCGAACAGCGTGTCGAGCGGAAAGCTATGACGCGAGTTCAGCGCGAGCAACACACCGTCATCGATCGCCGACGCCTGGATTTCAAAATCGAACGACTGGCACAGGCGTTTTCGAATCGCGAGACCCAGCCCGCGATTGAGACGGATTCCGAACGGGGTGTGGATGACGATTTGCGTGCCGCCCAGGCCGTCGAAGAAGCGCTCGACCACGACGGTCTTTTCGTCGGGGATTGCGCCCAGCGCCGCGACCCCGCGGCGCACGTAGTCGACGGCCTGGGTGGCCGCGCGCTCCGACATCGCGCATTCGGTCATGAGCCAGTCGATAGCGGCTTCACCGGTTTCGTTGCGTTGGAGACGATTCCAAATCTGGTGACGCAGATCGCTTATCTCGTTCGACAGCGCCGGCGAGCGGCCGCCCGCCTCGGTCAGCCAAAACGGCAGCGTCGGCGCCATCCCGGGCGCGGCTTCGACCATCAGGCGGCCGCGCGAGATGCGCTGAATCTGCCAGGGCATCGAGCCCAGTGAAAAAACGTCGCCGCGCGACGACTCCTGCGCGAAGTCCTCTTCGACGTCGCCGACCTTGCGCCCCTCCGACTCGATCACAACGTCGTAGTTGCCGGCTTCCGGAATCGTTCCGCCCGAGGTGATGGCCGAGAGGCGCGCGGAGCGGCGCGGGCGGACGCGCGAGTTGACGCGGTCGAAAAAAATTTTCGGCGCCGCGCCTGCTATTCGATCGGGCAGTTCGGTCGAGAGCTGTTCGAGCAGCCGGCGGAGCTTGGCGGCGTCGAAAGCGGCGAAGTTGTAGGCGCTGCGCAGCACTCGCAACAGCTCAGCCTCGGCGATTTCGTCTTCCTCGGCGGCGATTGCGACAATTTGCTGCGCCGCGATGTCGGTGCATCCCATCGGGATTTCCACTTCGTCGAGATGACCGCGGCGAATCGCGCGCACCGCGGCACCGCATTCGAGCAGGTCGTCCGTGGTCATCGCGAAGAAGCGCCCCTTGGGAGTCGCGCCGAGGCTGTGTCCGGAGCGGCCGATCCGTTGAATCGCGGCGGAGATGGATTTTGGCGTGTCGAGCTGGCAAACGAGCTCAACCGCGCCGACGTCGATGCCGAGTTCGAGCGACGCGGTCGCGACGATCGCCTTGAGCTCGCCGCGTTTGAGGCGCTGCTCGGCGAGCAATCTTTCCGCGCGCGCGAGGCTGCCATGATGCGCCATCACGGCGTCGGCGCCGAGCTTCTTCTGCAGATTCAAAGCGACGCGTTCGGCATGGCGGCGGCTGAGGGTGAACACCAGCGTGGTGCGATGCTCGCTGATAAGGCGCGCCACTTCCTCGTACATCGCTTCCCAATGCGGATGCGTGGCCAGCGGACCGAGCTCGGGGCCGGGCGCGATGACCTGCAGGTCCATCGCACGGACACGATCGTCGGCGCGGACTATTTTGATTGGACGCTGCGAGCGCGTTCCGTCGGGAGTCACGTCGTAGCCGGCCAAATAGGCGGCCAGCTTTTCTATCGGATTCAGCGTCGCCGACAGCCCGATTCGATTTGGCCGCGCCCGCCCGCGACTCGTCACCAAGCGTTCCAGGCGCTCGAGCGTGAGCGCCAGATGCGCGCCGCGCTTGTTGCCGGCGAGCGCGTGGAGCTCATCGACGATCACGTGACGGACATTGGCGAGCTTTTCGCGGAACTTGGGCGAGGTCAGCAGGATGAACAGCGATTCTGGCGTCGTGACGAGAATGTGCGGCGGCCGGCGGAGCATCGCAGAGCGCTCGCTCGCCGAGGTGTCGCCCGTGCGCAGGCCGGCGCGGATACGTGAAAGGTCGAGGCCCGATTGCGCGCCGACATCGCGCACGCCGTGAAGCGGCTCTTCGAGGTTGAGGCGGATGTCGTTGGCAAGCGCCTTGAGCGGTGAAACATATAGTACCGAGACTTCGTCGCGCAGCCGGCTGTGCGCGGCGTCGAGCACGAGGCCGTTGATTGCCCACATGAAGGCCGCCAGCGTCTTGCCGCTGCCGGTCGGCGCACAGAGCAGGACGTCGAAGCCGGGCGCCTGGTTGGCGGCGCCGATGACGGGCCATCCAAGCTCCTGCGCGCGCGACGGCGCGGTGAAGCGCCGCTCGAACCAGGTGCGAACGGCCGGATGGAAGTTGTCAAGCGCGGTGGACATTGCGAAAATATATCACCGGCACGGGAGGCGTAAAAAACACTTGATTGAATGTGCCTTGAGGCCGGGCAGCAGGAGGAAGCAATCGTGAAGTCAACGACCGGTGTCGGGGTGCCGGACGTCGTCTCTGTCTATAGCAGCGCGATAGGCGACCTCTATCAACTCCTGTTTGGGCAGCAAATTCACGTTGGGGGACTGAAGGCGTCGATCGATCTGGCGGATCGCGCGGGAATCGCGGCCGGGATGAACGGCGTCGATCTGTGTTGCGGCAACGGCGCGGACATGCGCTTCCTGGTGCGGTTTCGCAATGTCGCCTCGATGGTAGGGGTGGATGTGACCGAAGCGATAGTCGAGCGCGGGCGGCGGCTGACGCACGAAGAAGGTCTGGACGATAAAATCCGGTTCATTCTCGCCGATGCCTGTCAAAGCGGCCTGCCTTCGGCCAGCGCGGATTTCGTCTGGAGCGAAGATGCGTGGTGTTACGTCCCCGACAAACGGAAGTTGATTGCGGAGGCCGCGCGTATCGTTCGTCCGGCGGGCGTGATTGCGTTTACAGACTGGGTCGACGGGCCCGCCGGACTGAGCGATTCCGAGGCGCACCGCTTTCTCGGTATGATGACGTTCGCCAACGTCGAGGATGTTGCGGGCTATGCCAGGCTGCTCTCCGAGAGCGGTTGCGAGGTCCGCGTCGCGGAGGACACCGGACGGTTCCCGAGTCATATGGAGCTATATCTCAACATGATTGAGATGCAGCTTGCCTACGATGTAGCGCGGGCCGTCGGATTCCGCACCGAGTTGCTTGAAAAGCTCGTTGATGGATTTCGTTTCATGGGCGAGTTGGCGCGCGCGGGCAAGATCGCGCAGGCGCGGTTTATCGCGCGGCGCCTCTGAGCAACCGGATTACGAACGCAGGAGGTCGGGGAGGCGAGCCGTAAATTCGCTGCGAGAGAGGGTCAGCTCGTAGCCTGCTTCGCGGGCGGCTTTGAGCGGCTTTAGATCCACGTGCGAAGCGAATCCGATTGCGCGCGCTCCGGGAGCGCAGGCACGGATTTGTTTGAGCGTCTCCGCTGCAGGGAAAGCGGCGTCGGAGAGATCGGTGAAGACGATCGAGGGGTGAACCGCGGCGCATCGCGCGGCGATCGCGTCGAGCGACGATGCGTACTCGACATCGGCGCCGACGCCGGTGGCGACCGCGTCGATCTTCGAGCGGAAGAACAGATCGCGGACTAATGCGAGCGCGACTTGGCGGCTCATATCATGTCGGCAAGCTTTACCGGGTGGGCCGTGCCGTTTCGAAAGCGGGCAGGTGAGAACGGCGTCAGATCGATCGACGGCGGGCGGCCTTTGACGAGGTCGGCGATCACTTCACCGGTCAGCGCGGAGAGCAGGATGCCGCTGCGGAAGTGTCCTGCCGCGTAAAGGACGTTTGCGACTGTGGGCGACGGACCGAGCACGGGGAGCAAGTCGTCGCTGGCGGGGCGCAACCCGGCCCACGCTTCGCGAAACGGAACCGAGGCGATCGACGGAACCATCGCGCGCACCGCGCGCAGAATTCGCTCCATCCCGTCGAGCGTGACCGACTTGTTGAAGCCCGCTTCCTCGAAGATCGAACCGGCGAGCAGCCGGCCGTCGCGGCGCGGCACCAATATTCCGGCGGCTGAGAAGAGCGACGGCAAAACCAGGCCGGGACGCGCGTCGAAGCACAGAATCTGGCCGCGCACCGGGTAAAAGTGGATGCGATCGTCTTCGAGGCCGCGGATGTCGCCCGCCCATGCGCCGGCGGCATTGACGATGATGTCGCCGGTCTCGAGTGTGCCGTCCGCCAAGCGCAGGCCGGTCGCGCGGCCGCCGGTGACGGCAATGGAGTTCACGCGGGCGCCTTCGCGGAAGTCGGCGCCCGCGTGCGTGGCGGCATTGACGTAGGCAAGGGTGAGTTTGCGATTCTCGACGCGCCGGTTGTTCGGCATGTGGAGCGCGAAGATGATTTTTTCCGAGAGCACGGGCGCGAGCTTAAAGGCCTCGCGCGGGGACAACTCCTCGACTTCGCCGCCGGCCGAGCGCTGCCATTGCGCGCGCGCCTGCAGCGCGGCGCGGTCGTCTTCGTCGAAGGCGACGTAGAGCACGCCGTGAGGGTCGTACTCGGGGTCGACGCCGCTCTCGGCGGCGAGGCGTTCGACAATCGCGTCGAAGGAGCGTTTGCCGGCGAGCGCGAGATCGAAGAAGACTCCGGGCTCGTGCGCCTCGGCCTGCGGTCCGATG
>JBOHWI010000503.1:0-4736 GCA_050736675.1 Binatus sp. (SeqCode) | reverse complement strand
GCTCTGCACCGCCGCTACTTGAGGCCTGGCGAGAATGTTCTTGTCTTACCTTTTGGTACTCGCGGCAGCAGCATGCTCTGGCAGGCCGAGACCGGTATGTACTTCCGGATGGTCGGCGGATGGACGGGGATTGTGCCGCAAGAGTTCAGAAACTGGCTAATCGTTCGTGCCTTCTCAAATCCGGCCTATATTCCGGACGGGAGTGCGCAACTCCACGCATTCATGGCCCACCACGCCGTCAGCACGATTGCCGTGGTCGACAACGATGCCGATGCTAAGGCATGGCATGCGCTCGCATCATCATGCTGCGACGCGACGGCCAGTGCTGGAGGCGTAACGCTATACCGCGCGGCGCCCGAGGCGCTGGCCCCGTATGCGCCGATCACTGCATTGCAAATGGCGCAGCAGGCCGATTCAATTCTGTTCGACACTCTCCTGCTCGCAGCAGATCGATGGCTCGCCGTCGGTAACAACCTCGCCAGCCTGACTCCACTTCAAGCCCAGGAACACGGACAGCTGTCGGCTTCATGGGTTACGGGACCGACCCACGAGGGCGTGGCGATACTCGAGAACCCGGTGGTGGATTCAAGTGGACGTTACTTTCTGAACGCATGGCTGGGCCCAATGCCGGGCGGGCGGGTGAGTGTGGGCGTTTTTGGTTCTTACGCCGCGGTCGAGCCAATAATCGCGCGTTACCGACACAGCGCAGTGCATATCTATTTTCCATATCCGCGCGACCTACGTGTGGCGCCGCCACCGGATACGCACGGCTTGATGGTGATAGTGTTCGATCGTGGGCAACTCGAATCGGCAGCGCGGCTTGTTCACGTAGGTCCCGGATCGGTTGAATCGCCAGCAAAATAGGCTAAATCGGAATTGCACTTGATAGCGGCCCTGTCGCCGGTAGGATGGGTTAATCTTTTTACGATACGACTGCGATCGGTGTAAGCTCGAATTAAAGAGGATCAAATGAAAATTTACGATTACAAACTGGCGCCCAATCCCCGCCGCGTGCGCATATTTCTCGCGGAAAAAGGCATCACCGTTCCGTTCGAGGAAATCGACATCTTCAAGGGCGTCAACCGACAGCCCGAGTTCCTGAAAAAGAATTCGCTCGGAGGAATTCCCGTCCTCGAACTCGACGACGGCAGCTATCTCGCCGAGAGCGTCGCAATCTGCCGCTACTTCGAACTGCTCCATCCCGAGCCCGCGCTTTTCGGCACGGGTGCCTTCGAGCAGGCGAGCGTCGAGATGTGGAATCGGCGGATTGAACTGGCGCTATTCGTGCCGGTCGGCATGGTCTGGGGACATTCGCACGAACTGACCCGCGCACGGATCAAACAACTTCCCGAAATGGGCGAGCAGAGCCGCAAGGTCGTCGCGCAGCGCTATCAGTGGCTGGACCGCGAGCTCGAAGGGAAGCAGTTTATCGCCGGCGACAAATTTTCAATCGCCGATATAACTGCGATAGTCGTCATCGACTTTGCCAAATTCAACAATATCTCGATTCAGCCCGAGCAGAAGAATCTCGCGCGATGGCATCAGGCGGTCTCGTCGCGCTCGAGCGCAGCCGCCTAGCCACGCCGCGCGCCGCTTATTACTGGTCGATTCGTCCGTGGATTCCGCAGCTCGGCGCTATACCCATCCGCTCGTAATAGCGCTGGTGATAGTCCTCGGCGCGATAGAACTCCGCGGCGGGCACAATCTGCGTGACGACCGGGCGCCCGAGTTTGCCGGATTCATCGAGCCGCCGTTTCGATTCCTCCGCCGCCTTCCGCTCATGTTCGTCGGAATAAAAGATTATCGAGCGGTACTGAGTGCCTACGTCGGGCCCCTGCCGGTTGAGCGTCGTCGGATCGTGAATTTGCCAGAACACCTCCACCAACTGCTCGAACGATACTTGAGCCGGGTCGTACTCGACCTGCACGACTTCGGCGTGTCCCGTCCTGCCGCTGCAAACCGTTCGATAGTTGGGTTTTGGAACCGTGCCGCCCGCGTAGCCGACGGCCACATTAACGACGCCCACGACCGCCCGAAAAGCCGACTCAACGCCCCAGAAGCATCCGGCGCCGAATATCGCGAATTTATTTTTGCTCGCCATTTCCCTACTTAACGATGACTTATCGCGCGAATCAATCCTCGCGTGGCCACCGTCGAGACTGTTTGATCGTCCGAACCTGTGCCATTATTCAAGCGGGGTGACAAGTATTATGGCGCTCAGAAATCTGCCGGCGCTCCTGCTCATGGCAGCATTCATCTGCGTTTGGAGTCCCGTGCACGCCCGCGCCGCGGAACTCAAAGTCGCTGCGGCGTCGGATTTGACCTTCGCGTTCAACGACGTAGCCGCTCGATTCCAGGCGCAAACCGGCAACAGCATCAGGCTCGCCTACGGTTCATCGGGAAATTTTTTCGCGCAGATTCAAAACGGCGCGCCGTTCGATCTGTTCTTTTCCGCCGACCGGGGTTACCCGGAAAAGCTAGAGGCCGCGGGCCTGGTTGAACCCGGCTCCATCTACGAATATGCGAGCGGAAAACTCGTGATCTGGGTTCCCAGCGCATCGAAGCTCGATCTCGGCCGCGGTCTCGCAACCCTGCTGGATCCGGGAATCAGGAGAATCGCGATCGCCAATCCGCAGCATGCGCCATACGGCGTAGCGGCGGCGGCCGCGATGCGTCGGGCAGGAATCTACGACAAGATCCAAGGCAAGCTCGTGTTCGGCGAAAATATCTCGCAGACCGCCGAGTTCGTTCAATCCGGCAACGCCGACGTCGGCATCCTGGCGCTGTCGCTCGCGCTCGCGCCTGCGATGAAGAACGACGGACGCTACGTCGAAATTCCGGCGTCGGACTATCCGCCGCTAACCCAGGCCGCCGTGATTCTCAAATCATCGCGCAACAAGGCGGTGGCCAGGCAGTTTCTGAAATATCTCCGGACGCCTGAAACGGTGGCGGTGATGGAGCGCTATGGCTTCTCGATTCCCCAGGATGTTGCCGCCACCCACGGCGACCGCAAAACGTTCGCGCCGCATTGACCGCCGATGGATTGGAGCGCGATTTTCCTGACGATCCGGCTCGCGCTGGTCGTGTGCGCGACTTTGCTGCTGATCGGCACGCCGATCGCGCTGTGGCTCAGCTTCACGCGCTGGCGATGGAAATTTTTTATCGAAGCCGTCGTGGCGCTGCCCTTGGTGCTGCCGCCGACCGTGCTCGGCTTCTACGTGCTGGTCGCGATGGGCTCGCGCAGCCCGCTGGGCCGCTGGTACCAGTCTCTCACCGGCCACGAGTTGCCGTTCACATTCGAAGGTCTGGCGATCGCGTCGGTCATCTACAGCCTGCCCTTTGCGGTGCAGCCGATGGCGGCGGCGTTCTCGCAGGTCGATCGCAACCTGATCAACGCGTCGTCGATACTCGGCGCCTCGCGGATGCGCACTTTCTTCCGCGTCGTGCTGCCGCTTTCGATCGGCGGCGTGGTCACCGGTTTGGTGCTGAGCTTCGCGCATACGCTCGGTGAGTTCGGCGTAGTGCTGATGGTCGGCGGCAATATCCCCGGCGTCACGCGAACCGTCTCGATCGCGATTTACGATCAGACGCAAGCGCTCGACTATGCGGGAGCGAATCACCTGGCGATGCTGCTCTTGGCGTTCTCCTTCGTCACGCTGTCGATCACCTATTCGCTCAACCGCCGTGTCTGGGCGGTCTGGCCGATGCATCGCTAGCGATTCACCACGATGGCAGCCGCCAAGCGTCTATCGGTGCGGATCGCGCATCGGACCTCCAACCGCTTCGCGCTCCAGGTTGAGTTCGAAGCGACTGCCGGTTTCACGATGCTGTTGGGTCCGTCGGGCGCCGGGAAGACGACCCTGCTGAATTGCATCGCAGGATTCATCCGCCCCGACGCCGGACGGATAGCTTTCGGCAATCGGACACTGTTCGATTCGGATGAGCGCATCGACATGCCGGTGGCGGAGCGTCAATTGGCCTACGTGTTCCAGAATCTCGCGCTGTTTCCCCATCTGACGGTTGCGCAAAACGTGCAATACGGGATCGCCCGGCTGCCCGCCGACGACCGGCGCGCGCGAATGACGACGATGCTCGAGTCGTTTCGCATCGCGCATCTCGTCGCGCGCAAACCCGGCGAGATTTCCGGCGGCGAGCGTCAGCGCGTGGCGCTCGCGCGCTCGTTGGTAACGAATCCGACGGCGCTATTACTCGACGAGCCGCTGGCCGCCCTCGACCAGGCGACCAAATCGAAACTCCTCGATGATCTGCGCGCCTGGAATGCGGCCCGCGAAATTCCAATCCTGTACGTCACGCATTCTGCCGAAGAAGCCTTTACGTTAGGAGAGCGAGTGATAGTGCTCGAAGATGGGCGAATCCTCGCCCAGGGAATGCCGCAGCAGATACTCACAACGCCGCGTCACGAAACCATCGCGCAGGTAGTAGGTTTCGAAAACGTCTTCGACGCAACCGTAAAGTCAATCGCCGAGACCCAGGGTACGATGCTCTGCCAACTGAACGGAAGTAACACTCGACTGGAAGTCCCGCTAGGTCACGCAGAACCGGGAGAGCGTGTCCGAGTAGCAATCCGCGCCGGCGACATCATCGTCGCGACCGAGCGCCCGCACGGCATGAGCGCGCGCAACTCGTTGCAAGGCCGAATCGAATCGATCCGCCGCGAAGGTGTCCGGATAGTAGTGATGATCGACGCGGGCGCCATATTTGAGGCGCATCTGACC
>JBOHWI010000502.1:0-7622 GCA_050736675.1 Binatus sp. (SeqCode) | reverse complement strand
ACTTTACCATTGGCGGCATGTTCTACGATCCCATCGCTGATCAGTTGATCGACCTGGTCGGCGGAATGCGCGATCTGCGCGCCGGAATTGTCCGCGCGATAGGAAACCCCTACGACCGCTTCGAGGAGGATCATCTGCGCATCCTGCGCGCCGCCCGCTTCGCCGCGCGACTGAACTTTACGATCGATCCCGCGACGTGGGCGGCGATGAAGCGCGCGGCGCCGACGATTGTCGATATTGCGGCCGAGCGAGTCGGCGAAGAAATCGTCATGATGATGACCGAGGGCGCCGCCGCGCGCGCGATGGATCTGATGATGGACAGCGGCCTCATGCAAATACTGCTGCCCGAGGTCGTCCGCATGCGCGGATGTGCGCAGCCGGAAAACTTCCATCCCGAGGGCGACGTTTACACGCACACGCGGATCGGCGTCGCGATGCTGCCTGCGGGATGCAGCGAGACCGTCGCGTTCGGAATCCTGCTGCACGATATCGCCAAGCCGCAATGCCGTGCGGTGGCCGGCGACAAGGTGACCTTTTACGGACATACCGACGACGGCGCTGTGATGGCAGCGAGCATGCTGGCGCGGTTGAAGCGCTCGCGTGCGGTGCAGGAGCGGGTCGCGTACCTGGTGAAGAACCATCTGAAACTGTGCATGGCGCCGCGGATGCGTCCGGCGACATTGAAAAGAATGCTGGCGGAGGACGGCTTTGACGAACTGATGGAAGTCGCGTTCATGGACGCGATGGCGTCGAGCTCGTACCTCGGGTACTGGCATTTCTGCCGGCGCGCGATGACGACGATGACCGCGGCCGAGGTTCGTCCGCCGCGTTTGATCGGCGGCGAGGATCTCAAGCAGTTGGGATTTACGCCGGGGCCGCGCTTCAAGGAAATTTTGAAGGACGTCGAGGACCATCAGCTCGACGGCGCGCTCGAAACCCGCGAAGCGGCGCTCGCATACGTGCGCGCGCATTACAACGCCAGCGCCGCGTAGTGCCGTGCCTCGTTCGCAGTCTCCATTTGCGACCAAGGAGCTATCGAAAAGGACCTGGCCCGACTTTGTGGAACTCTTCACTAGAGGAAACGGATGGGACTTTTGCTGGTGCATTCATTTCCATCGATGTCGCGCGTCCCCCGGATGCGACAAACTGCGTCGAGCCGAGCGAAGTGTGAGGAACCGGCGAGATAAGGAAGAACTCGTCGAGCGCGGCCGGACGCATGGGATACTGGTGTACGCTGGCGGCGAGCCAGTCGGATGGTGCCAATACGGCCCCCGCAAGGAGCTTCCTCGTATTGACGATGTCCGCAGCTATCGAAGGCTTGCGCCCGAAGTCCGTAGAAAAGAACCTTGGCGGATAACGTGCTTTGTCGTCGATAAGCAGTACCGCGGACGCGGTATAGCGAGCGTTGCGTTGAAGGCCGCTCTGGAAGCCATCCGAAAGAAGGGCGGCGGCCTGGTCGAGGGTTATCCGATCACCCATTTTAGACCCGGGACTTTCGGCAATTCGTCGACGCACGGAACCGTGACGATGTTCGAGCGAGAAGGGTTCAAGACAGTCGCCCCGTTCGCGAAGACTATCCATCGAACTAACGTGCTGATGCGAAGAACCATCTGAAGTGTGGCCTGCGTACTGCCACCTATGAGACATCACACTAGTTGCTCCGCGCTATCGCCATAACCAAGTGCTTCGGCCGTACGCTTGCGCTCGACGGCGTCGACTTCGAGGCGCATCCGGGCGAGATTCACGTACTGGTCGGTGAGAACGGCGCCGGCAAGACTACCTTGATGAACGTGATTGCCGGCTCGCTCGCGCCCGACGCCGGCGAGGCGCTACTGGACGAACGTCCGCTGCAGGCGGGCTCGCCGCGCGCCGCGCTGGCGGCGGGAATCGCGGCGGTGCATCAGAGCCCGATGCTGTTCGAGCGGATGACGTGGGAGGAAAATCTCGCACTCGGCGGCTTCGACGCGGGCGGCGAATTGCTCGATCTCGCGACGATTGCGGCGCGTGCCCGTTCGCTCGCCGCGAAACTCGGATTCGAATTGCCGCTCGCGGGCGCTACTGTCGAGAATCGTTCGGTAGCTGAGCGCGTGCGGCTCGAAGTATTGCGCGCGCTCAGCTTCAATCCGCGCGTGCTGATCCTCGACGAGCCGACCAGCGTGCTCGCGCCTTCAGAACTGAGCGCGTTCCTGGACTTGTTGCGCAACCTGCGCGGCGAAGGCCGGATCGTCGTGTTGATCACGCACAAGCTGGCCGAGGCGATCGCGGTCGGCGATCGAATCACTGTGCTGCGGCGCGGCCGCGTGGTCGCACGCACGACTCCGGCCGAGACCAGCGAACAAAAACTGGCCGGCCTGATGATCGGCGAAATCGTGATTCAACCCGACGCGGCCGCGACGCGGTTGCAACCCGGCGCTTCGGTTCTGCAAGTCGAAAATGTTGCGCTTGACGATCGCTCCGGGCGCCGGATTCTCGACGGGCTTTCGTTTCGTGTCGCGGCGGGAGAGATCGTGGGAGTGGCCGGCGTTGACGGCAACGGCCAGACCGAGCTGGTCGAATTGCTCGCGGGCGTGCGCCGTCCGAGCAGCGGAAGCATAACTTCGGACGGCGCGAGGGCGGTGATACCGCAGAATCGCGACCTCGACGGACTGATCCTCGACATGCGGCTGTGGGAAAACCTTATCCTCGCGCGTCCGCTCCGGGAGCAGATTACGTCGCACGGATGGTTGAACGCCTCGCGCGCGATTGATCTCTGCCGCGAACTGATCGAGCGCTTCCGGATTCGCGCGCCCGGCCCTGAGACGATGGCCGGTGCGCTGTCAGGCGGGAATCGCCAACGGCTGGAGGTCGCGCGCGCGATCGCGTCGCGACCCCGAACAATCGTCGCGCACAATATCTGCCGCGGCCTCGATCTCGCCGCGACTGCGGAAGTGCATCGCAGGATTCTCGACTTCGCAGCCGCCGGCGGCGCGGTGATGCTGATTTCGAGCGACCTCGACGAGTTGCTCGCGATCTGCGGGCGGCTGCTGATCATAAGCCGCGGCAAAATTCGCGAGACGAGTCCCGGTGAGCGCGATCCCGAGCGGCTGGGCCTGTTGATGGCCGGGACGCGCGACTGATGCTGTCCTCGATTGCTAAACCGTTTGCGGCGCTGGCGCTCGCCGCCGCGCTAATCTCGATCGTCCTCGCCGCGCTTGGCGCGTCGCCGCTCGGCGTGTTTGCCGAGCTCGGCGAAGGCGCGTTCGGCAGTTGGTATGCGTGCGTCGATACGCTGGTGAAATCCACGCCGCTGATTTTCACCGGGCTCGCAGTCTCTCTCGCATTTTCGGGCGCGCTGTGGAATATCGGCGCCGACGGACAGCTCACGATCGGCGCGATCGCGGCCGGCGCAATCGGGCCGCGTCTCGGGGAGTTCCCGCATTCGATCGCAATCCTGATCATTCTCGCCGCGGGCGCGATTGGCGGCGCCGCCTGGGGCGGCCTGGCGGGATGGCTCCGCGCGCGGCGCGACGTAAACGAAGTTATCAGCACCATCATGCTGAACTTTGTCGCCGTGCAGGCGCTGAGCTGGGTCGTGCACGGGCCGCTGATGGAACCGTCGCGCGCTTACCCGACCAGTTCGCCGATCGCGACCGCCGCGCAGCTCGAATTCTACTTCGCGCCCAGCCGCCTGAACCTCGGCATGCTGCTGGCGGTCGCGCTCGCCGGCGCCTGCTACATCCTGATGTTCAACACCAGCGCCGGCTTCGAGCTGCGCGCGATGGGCCGCAACCGGCGCGCCGCGACATTCTTTGGCGTCCGCATCCCCGCGCTTACCGTCTGGGTCATGGCGCTGTCGGGCGGTCTCGCCGGGCTTGGCGGCGCGGTGCAGGTCTCCGCGATTTCGCATCGGCTCTACGAGAAGCTCTCGCCCGGATGGGGTTTCGAGGCGATCGCGGTCGCATTGGTGGCGCGCCTGAATCCGCTCGCGATCGTTCCCGCCGCGCTCCTGTTCGGCGCGCTGGACAACGGCTCGCAGGCGATGCAGCGGACGCAGGGTATCTCGCCCGAGCTGGTGCAGGTAATCCAGGGCCTCGTGATTTTGATCATTCTCGCATTCGATACGCCGGCGTGGAGCGGAATTCGCGAGCAGATTTTCGGCGCATCCGATGACAAGGGGTCCGCGGTGCCGCCGCTTGCGGAGGTGCCCGATGCTTGAAGCGTTCCTGGTCTCGGTGATCACGATGGCGACGCCGATTCTGCTGGCGGCGCTGGGCGAACTGCTGGTCGAGGAAAGCGGCGTCGTCAATATCGGGATCGAAGGCGCGATGCTGGCGGGCGCATTCGCGGCGCTCACGCTCGCGTACTTCACTGGCAGCAGCGCGCTCGGTTTGGCAGGCGCGATCGCGGCGGGCGTCGCGATCAACGCGATCTTCGCCGTGCTGGTCGTGAATCTCGCCGTCAACCAGGTCGTGACCGGGACCGCGGTCAGTATCCTCGCGCTCGGACTGACGGGAGTTTTCTATCGCAAGCTGTTCGGCGTGACCGGCAAGGCGTTCATGGTGACGCCGATCGCGAAAATCCCGCTGGGTCCGCTGGCCCGAATCCCGCTCCTCGGGCCGGTGCTCTTCGATCACAACGCGCTCGTCTACTTCACCTTCCTGCTGGTGCCCGCGTTGTGGTACGTGATGACGCGCACGCGCTACGGACTTCGGCTGCGCGCTTGCGGCGAGCGTCCCGAAGCGGCGGACGCACTCGGTCTCGGCGTGATCGCAATTCGCTGGCACGCGCTGCTCGTGTCGGGCGCACTGACCGGACTGGCCGGCGCATTCCTGACACTCGCTTATGACAACACCTTCGTCGAGAACATCTCGGCCGGTCGCGGTTTCGTCGCGCTGTCGGTGGTGATCGTCGGCCGGTGGAATTCGTGGGGCCTGGCGGCCGCGTCGATTCTGTTCGGCGCCGCCATGGCGCTGCAATTCGGCTTGCAGGCGCTCGGCACCGTCGTGCCGTACCAGCTATTTCTCGCGCTGCCCTACGCGTTGACGATTCTCGTACTGGCAGGCCTCGGCGGACAGGCCGCAGCGCCGAGCGCTCTGGGCGAGCCGTACCGCAGGCAGTGAGCAAAAGACCAAGCCAGCGCCGAATTTCAGGTACCAGCACAATCGTGTAATGTGAAGTTCGATGCCTACGCCTTTACTCGCACTTCGAGACGCGTCATTTCCGATGGCGGATTGCGCGGCTTGCGGCAAGTCGGTGCTGACCTACGTCGCGCTCGACGACGATGGCGCCGAGCGCCGCGTCTGCGTGCATTGCGATGCGCCAATCTCCGAAAATCTCAAGTGGGTGTCGCCCGGCGAGCTCGAGCAGGCCGGTTACTATTTTGGGCCGCCGCCTGCGGAGGGTGAGAAGGGCGCATGCAATTCGGGCTGCGGCAGTTGCGCCGTCAAGAAGTCTTGAGCGCGCCCGTCTGGCGCAGCGCTTCGTACACCACGATCGACACCGCGTTGGACAGGTTCAGGCTCCGCACACCTGCCTCGAAAATCGGAATCCGGTACGCTCGCTCGGCTCTCTCTGCCAGGAAGTCGCGCCCGAGGCCTTTCGTCTCGCTGCCGAAAAACAGGAAATCGCCGCGCTTGTAGTGCGCGTCGAGATACGATGCGGGCGCGTGGGTCGAGAAGAACTTGGTCTTCGTTCGCGGCGTCTCCTGATGCATCGCGGCGAACTGTTTCCATGCCTGGTACGTGCGCAAATCCACCAGCGGCCAGTAGTCCAGCCCCGCGCGTTTGAGATAGCGATCGTCGAGCGAGAAGCCGAGCGGGCCGACTAGGTGAAGCCGGGCTTTGATTGCGGCGGCAAGGCGCGCGATCGATCCGGTGTTCTGCGGAATTTCGGGGCGGACCAGCACGATGTGCAGATTCGGTTCGACTAGCTCCATCGCGATTAGTTGCGATCAGCCGGCGCGCCGCCGAGCGGATACCGATGGCCCCGGAGATTCACATAAAAGCGTCCGGCGTCGTCGGATTCGAAGCGGTCGCTCAGATGGTAGTAGGCGGAGCGGATGAAGCGTGCGCGATCTTTGCCGCCTTTGACGCGCGCGTACAGCACGTTGTCGGCGCCGACTTCGAGCGCGGCAGGAGCGAGCGGCTCGCGAGTGTCGTCGTTCAGCACCATCGTGAAGCCCCCCAGCTCGTCGTCCTCGAGCGCCTTGACGACGTAGGGCGTGTCCTCGACGGCGATCGAAGCGCGTTCTTCGGCGACCTGCAGGTAGTAGCTACCGTCGGGATCGCGCTTGATACTCTGGCTGAAGAGCAGCGCGATGCGCGGGTTGTCGATGCGCTCGTCGTCGCTGTACCAGTTGCCGTCGCGCCGAAACGAAATTTTCCCCGATTCGACGGTATAGAAACCTGCTCGCGGCATCAGACTCTATTGCACTGGTTCAGTTTGAGTAGAACGTCAACAAGCTGTATCTGTAGTCAAGTTCCCATCGCTCAGCGCACTCATCCGTATAATCAGAGCGGATACAATCCTGATAATCGTTCTCAAATGCGTTCAATTGTTCTGTTGATGGTCCCCCGTGGATCGATGCGAGTTCATCAGCGACATAAGCCCTCTGACTTGCACACGAGGACAATAAGTTCAACAGCGCGAGCGCGGCGACGTGGCGGATTGATCTTCGCGTGAAGTTTAGTGCTTTCAAACTGAACCAGTGTCCTACTTCTCACGGCTGTCTAGGATGATCGTCACCGGACCGTCGTTGACGAGATCTACTTCCATCATGGCGCCGAACTCCCCGGTTTCGACTTTAACATCGCGCGCGCGGGCGAGCGAGACAAAATGCTCGTACAGGCGACGCGCTTCTTCCGGCGCGGCCGCATTGATGAAGGACGGCCGGCGGCCCGAGTTGGTGTCGGCGAGCAGCGTGAATTGCGAGACGACCAGGAGCGCACCGTTGACCTGTGCCAGCGAGAGATTCATCCTGCCGTTATCGTCGGCGAATACGCGCATTCCGACGATGCGATCGACCAGATGAGCCGCGTCGGCTTCCGTGTCGCGGTTCGCGACGCCCAGCAGCACGACGAAGCCTTGCACGATTTTGCCGACGACCCGCCCGTCGATGCGCACCTCGGCCCGGCTGACGCGTTGAACAACTGCCCGCATTCCTGCGTCATATAGTAGGGAGCCCCGGCGCGCCAGCGCGCCCCGATGGCCTTGGTGGTCGCACAGGGGCGTCGCGTACTATAATTCCGAGCAACGATGATTCCTGTCTTGTTCCACTTGGGCCCGCTGACCGTTTACAGCTATGGGCTGATGATGGCGCTGGGATTCCTGGCGGCCGATTACGTTATCCGACTCGAATGCATCCGCCGCGGCTATGATCCCGAATATTCATCGTCGATCGTGATCGCGGCCGCCGTGATGGGCCTTATCGGTTCGCGCCTCTACGCGATTCTCGACGACTTGCCGACTTACCTTGCCGATCCCAAATTGATGATCTTTTCCGGCTCGGGCTTTGTGTTTTACGGAGGAATGTTCGGCGGAATCCTCGGTGCGTACCTGGTTTCGCGGAGGTATCGAATCGGCTTCGGCCCGACCGTTGACATGTGCGCGCCGGCGCTGGCGATCGGGCAGGCAATCGGCAGGAT
>JBOHWI010000501.1:0-2572 GCA_050736675.1 Binatus sp. (SeqCode) | reverse complement strand
GTGGTGCAGGGATCGGAAACTGCTCCCGCGCGGTTAGGCGCGCGCCCCGCTGAATATCATCGAAACGTCAAGCCTTAGGCGATTGGACTTCGCGCGCCAGCCGTTCGGTGACGATTTCCTCGCTGCCCAGCCAGTTGTAGAAGAAGCCGCCGATCGCGGCTCCTGCCATCGGCGCGACCCAGAACAGCCAGAGCTGCGAGAGCGCCCATCCGCCGACGAATAGCGCGGGGCCCGTACTGCGCGCCGGATTCACCGACGTGTTGTCCACCGGGATGCTGATCAGATGAATCAGCGTCAACACCAGACCGATCGGAATTGGCGCGAATCCAATCGGTACGCGCTTGTCGGTCGAGCCCAGGATCACGATCAGAAACATAAAAGTCAGCACCACTTCAGCGACGAACGCCGCGCCCAGGCTGTAGCCGCCCGGCGAATGTGCGCCGTAACCGTTGGCGGCGAAGCCGGCGCTCAGGTCGAAGCCCGCGGCGCCGCTCGCGATCACGTACAGCACCGTCGATGCGAGGATCCCACCGATCAACTGCGCGATGATGTAGGCGGGTACTTCCTTGCCTGGGAATCGCTTGCCGGCCCACAGGCCGATCGTAACCGCGGGATTGATGTGGCATCCCGAAATCGTGCCGATGGTGAACGCCATCGTGAGCAGCGTCAGGCCGAACGCCAGCGCCACGCCGAGCAAGCCGACGCCGACCTTGGGGAAGCCGGCAGCGATCACGGCCGTACCGCATCCGCCGAAAACGAGCCAGAAGGTGCCGATCAATTCCGCTGCGAAACGCCGCGACATGCTCATGGCCGACCCTCCTCGACGTGACGGACGTTAGATCGGGTCAGCGGTATCGCGTCGTCGAGTTAAATGCAATCCGGCATGACCGGCTACTTCTTGATCGCCTCGAGGTCGATCGAAATCGCGACCTCGTCGCCCACCATCACGCCGCCCGCCTCGAGCGCCTTGTTCCAGGTCAGGCCGAAATCGCTGCGCTTGATATTCGTCGTCGCCGACGCGCCCGCGCGCGTGTTGCCCATCGGATCGGTAATCGGCGCGCCGCTTCCTTCAACGTCGAGTACGACCGGCTTGGTCACGCCGTGCAACGTCAGATCGCCCGTCACTTTCCACTTGTTCGGCCCGGCGGCTTCGACCTTGGTCGATTTGAACGTGATGGTCGGGTACTTGGCAACATCGAGAAAGTCGGGACTCTTCAGATGCAGGTCGCGCTTTTCGACCCTCGTGTCGATCGACGACGCGTCGATAGTCCCATCAATTTTTGCCGACGCCGGATCGTTGCCGTTGGCGTTGATCGTGCCTGAGGTCTTTTGGAATTGCCCCTTCACGTTCGAGATCATCATGTGGCGCACGGTGAACACGACGTTGGTATGCGCCGGATCGATCTGCCAGGTGTCGGCCTGGCCAAGGACGGGAAGCGCAACGCTTAACGCGATGGCGATTGCGGTTCTAGAAATCCACGACTTCATATGCGGGCTCCTGCGGTTGAATGGATGGCGCGCGGCTCTCAGACGCGGCGCGTCGACTTGCCGGTGAACGCCGCGATTCGCTCGCGCATGTCGGGACCGACGCCGGGGTTCCTGTACACCTCGTGCGACAGACCGGCGCCGAGCGGCAAACCGTCGGTCTCGATCAGCAGGCGCTTGTTCGCGCGATGACTGAACCACGAATTGGCGAGGATCGTATCCGCCAGCACGCGAAGTTCCCTGTCGAACGAGTCGTCCGGCACGCAGATGTTCGCCAGACCCATCGCTGCCGCCTCGACGCCGGAGTACGTGCGGCACGTGAACATCATCTCGCGCGCCTTCGACGGGCCGACACGTCGCGGCAGCCGCTGGCTCATTCCCCAGATTGGAGTAAGCGCCCATCGCGCGTGCGTGTCGGCAAATTTCGCAGACTCTGCCGCGACGATCAGATCTCCCGCCAACGCCAATTCGAGCGCGCCGGTGTAGCAATGCCCATGCACCGCGGAAATCACCGGCTGCGGCAGGTCGGCGAGCCGCTCGATCGTCTCGGACTGGAAGTTCGGCTTCGGCGGACGCTCGCCCTTGGCGATGTCGGCGAGATCGTGTCCGGCGGAGAAGCACTTGCCCGCGCCGCGCACGACGACCAGCCCCACACGATCGATCTCGCGTGCAATCTGCTCGGCGTGCGCGCGCAATTCGGCGAACATCTCGACGTTGAGCGAATTGAGTTTCTCGGGGCGATTCAGCGTGAGCGTGGCGAGACCGTCCCGGTCTTCACGAAGCACTAATCCGGCCATGGTTTTCCTCCGGTCGAGATTGCAGAGTAATCAGCAGCTTGATGGTTCGCAAATTCACGAGTCCGAAATCCTCTTGCCGCGTTTGACGAGCGGGCCGGCTGGTGCTGATCTTGCGCCAGAAGACCGAGGAGGCCGCCAATGGGAGCACGCACCGGGCGCGAGTTTCTCAAGGGCTTGTCGAAGCCGCGCGAACTGTGGGTCGGCGACGACAAAGTGCGCGACATCGCGTCGCATCCCGCATTCGCGGGTGCGGCGAATACCATGGCGCAGATCTTCGATCTGCAGCATGA
>JBOHWI010000500.1:0-3124 GCA_050736675.1 Binatus sp. (SeqCode) | reverse complement strand
TCGGGAGCATGTACGCCTTCCTGAATTGGCGGTTCTACCTGGGGCTCTCCTTCGGCGAGTGGTTCGCCTTCTATAGCCTCTGGGGCGTGCTGCCGGCGAGCGCGAGCGTTGGCGCAATCGCCTATCTGATCTTCTATGACCCCAGCGATCGTGCCGAGGGGAAGCAATTGCGCGGGCTCAGATTGATCCCGTCCCGCCGGCTTGCGCGCGACCTGCGGCACACCGCATTGCAGGGCGATCGCATTGGAATCGAGCTCGCCGGCGTCAGCATTCCGCGCTCGCTCGAATGCGAGCACTTCCTCATCACAGGGGCCACCGGGTCGGGGAAATCGATGGCGATACGGTCGCTGCTTCGCCAGATTCAAGCCCGCGGCGAGCTTGCCATCGTGGTCGATCCCGAATGTGAATACGTCTCAGAGTTCTATCGGTCCGCGCGCGCAGATCTGATCCTGAATCCGGTCGATGAACGGTGTCCCTATTGGTCGCCGTGGCTTGAGCTCAGCGAGCGCTACTATCAGGGGGACGCGGCGACGCTCGCGGCGTCTCTGATTCCCGAACCGCCGCGAGGCTACGAAAGCGGATCTGACCACTTCTTCCGACAATCCAGCCGGACGCTGCTCGAAAGCCTCCTGCAGATCGCCACTCCACAAGAGCCTCAGAGCATCCCCAAGCTGCTCGAACTCAACCGCGACCAGTTGAAGCAGACGCTCTCGGGCACCCCCGCCTACAGTCTGATCGACCCCGGAGCGCACGAGCAGGGCGCCGGGATCATCGCTACCGTCGCCAACGCGACCCGCCCATTCCTGTACCTGCCGCCGTCCGACGGACGGCCACCATGGAGTGCGCTCGAATGGGCCGAGCAACCCGAAGGCTGGCTGTTCATGACGATGCGCGACGAGTCCAGTTCGGCGGCGCTGCCGCTGGCCAATCTCTGGCTCGACCTGATCGTTGGCCGGTTGCTCAACTCCGCCCGCGATCGCCGAAGGGTCTGGATAGTCGTTGACGAGCTGCCTGTCCTTGGCCGTCAGGCAAAGCTCGAGACGCTGGTAACCCGTGGACGCAAGCGCGGACTTGCCGCCGTGCTCGGGTACCAGAGCGTCGCGCAGCTGCGCCGGATCTATGGCCACGAGCAGGCCGCGGTGCTCGCCTCGATGCCTTCGACCAAGCTCCTGCTGCGGGTTGACGAACCCGAAACCGCGACGTTCATCGCGCGCCAGATCGGCGAGCGCGAAACGCTGCGGTACGAGATCGGAATGAGCGCAGCAGAGCATGGCGACCGCTTCAATCTCCAGCCATCGCGCCGGACCGAGCCGGTCGTAATGGCAGCGGAGATTCAGCGGCTGCCGAAACTGGAAGGCTATCTTTGTATTGCGGGACTCGATCGCGCTCGCGTCAGAGTGAAGCCTTGCCCGCTGCACCGCCGGCAGATCGAGTTCATCCCACGCGCTCTTCCGAGGCCGATCGGCGAGCAAAATGCCGATTTGATTCCGCTGACCATCCGTAGCAGCCCGACCCCCGCGAACGGGACCGTCGGCACCTCGGTGAGGATTCAAGACTAATGCTCGTAATGTCCAAAGGCGCCCTGACCGCCGCCCAGGCCGAGACCTATTACGAGGAGAAGTACTCCCAGGACGACTACTACAGCGAGGAGCAGCGGGGCGTCGGAGAATGGTTTGGCCGCGGCGCTAAGCAGTTGGGCCTTTCCGGCGATGTTGCCAGCGAAGACTTCCGCTCCGTCTTGCGCGGCTTGCGCCCCGCGTCCAGAGAAGAACTGGTGCACAAAGCGAACGGCTATGAGGACCGTCGCGCCGGCTGGGATGCGACCTTCAACGCTCCGAAATCGGTCAGCATCCAAGGCCTGGTCGGAGGCGACCGCGGCCTGATCGAGGCGCACCGCAACGCAGTCAGCAGCGCTTTGGAAGAGCTCCAACATTATGCTCTCTCACACCGCCGAGGCGGCAGCGAGTGGGTCGTTACGGACAATGTCGTAGCCGCCCGGTTCGATCATGTCGCCGCGAGGCCCGCAAGCAGCGTCGAGGACGGCTACGGCCCCGACCCGCATCTTCATACGCACGTGGTGATCGCCAACATGACGCGCCGCCCGGACGGCCTATGGCGTGGCCTGGATCCCATCGAGATCTATCGCGCACAAAGTTTCGCGACGGCCGTCTATCGCTCCGAACTTGCCCGTGAGGTTCAGCAGCGCGGATACGAAATTATGGTCGCGGGCCAGGACGGGCGATGGGAGATCGACGGCTACACGCGGGAGCAGGTGATGGCGTTCTCCCGCCGTCGCCAGGACATCGAAAAGGCGCTTGCGCGTGAAGGCCTGACCGGCGCCGCGGCGGCGCAGAATATTGCGCATCGCACGAGACTCTCCAAAGATCATCGCGACGAGCAGGCGCTCAGGGAGGAATGGCGCTCACGCGCGCGGGAGTACGGAATTGATGTCGAGCACCACCTCTCACAATCGCGCGAACGCGGCCCCATCCAATTTCGCGATCCGGGAAAGGCGAAAGAAGCCGTCCTCCACAGTATCGACGAAAATATCGAGCGGGAAGCGGTCATCGATCGCCGGGCGCTTGAAGCGAAAGCGCTGCAGCACGCGATGGGGCGGGCCGATGTTCATCTGATACGCACTGAGAGCGAGCGGCTCCAACAAAGCGGCAGGCTGATTGTCGCCGGCGACTCCGTGAACTCGCCGCGCGGCGTCTATACGACGCCGGAAATGATCGACCTTGAGCGCGGCAACATTGAACTGATGCGCGCGGGCGAGGGCCGGGCAGCCGCTATCGGCAGTTCGAACGAGATTCGCCCGTGGGCGGGCGAGCGCAATTTGCTTCCCGATCAAATTGTCGTGGCGGACCTCACTCTCGCGTCCACCGACTGGATCACTTCAATCGAAGGCCGCGCGGGCGCTACGAAGACCACGACCGTCGGTGCAATCCGCGAATTCGCGGAAGACCAGGGCTACTCTGTGTACGGGTTCGCGCCGACCACCCGCGCGGTCAAGTCGCTTTCGGATGCCGGCGTTGCCGCCAGAACAGTCGCCAGTCTCCTGGAAAGCCAATCGGTAGCAACTCGAACGAAGCAAATCTGGATCATCGACGAGTCGAGCCTGCTC
>JBOHWI010000499.1:0-9926 GCA_050736675.1 Binatus sp. (SeqCode) | reverse complement strand
GATCAGTCCCCACTTTTCGGCGGTGGGGTATTTGAACATCCTGGCGGCCTTTGGAATTTTTTCGGACGCGGGAATTTTCGTGCATCCGCCGTCGGGACCGTATTGCCAGTGATGGAACGCGCAGCGGATGTCGTTGCCGAAGACCTTGCCCATGCTGAGGTCGGCTCCCAGGTGGCGGCAATAGGCGTTCATCACGACGGCCTGGCCGTTCTCGCCGCGGTAGGCGATTGCGCGGCCGTCGAGGAAATCGCGGCCGATCACTTCCCCGGCTCGGACCTCGTCGGACCGCGCGATCGCGTACCACGACTGATGGAATCCCGCCGGTTGCTTGTGACGGAGCTTCGAACTGCGGGCGCCGTGCGCGCGCGGTGTAGCGATCGTCGATGCCATCGTGAGCGCCTCCAGCTGTCGTTCGCGCGCAGCGATCAGGCCGCTGCCGCCGCGGATTGTGAATCGAACTTCGGAAGCTGGACAAAGAACAGCAGGCAGTCTTCCACCACTTCGAGTTCGCGGCCCGTATCTGCCGGATCGACCCGGAACGCCGAGTGAGTATCGAGCACCTCGCCCGAGTCGACGTCGCGAATCGCGCCGTGCTCGACGAACAGCAACTCGGGTGCGCGATGCCGATCGACCTTGTGCCGCGCGCCGCGCGTCGCGCGTATCTCCCCGATGTTCACGGCGCGCTCGCCGAACGTCGCCATGTGCTTAAGCTCGAAACCGGGGTCGCGCGTCGCGAGCCATCCGAAGCCCTGCGGATGTATGACGATCGGCTCCTCGTAGCGCGGCCGCGGATACTCGACGGCGCGGCCGTTGACGTGTTCCCAGATCGCCTCGTAGCCGTCCGTGCGAGTGACGCGTCCGTCGGGCGTCGAGCGCGTGAAGACGCCGCCGTCAAAACGGCCCAGGTCGGATAGTTTCCGGTAGCCCGCGTTCAACTGCTGGTAGCTCATGAAGCCGTAGCCGGCCGAGCCGCCCATCTGGAGCAGCAGCACGACCGATTTGCTGGTGTCGGACTGCGGTCCATAGAAAGTTCCCTCCGGAAAATAGCCGACCGTGCCGGCTTTCAGATCTTTGCCGGGGGCGTAGTTCATCGCGCCTTCGAGACAGAGCCGGACCTGATCGAAGTTGTGGCGATGGCGCGGCGTGAAATAGTCGCCCGCCGTCCGCACGATACTGAGTTCGAAATTGTCGGGCGCTCCCGCCGTGCCCTGGAGCAGCCGCTTGAACTCAATCCCGCCCGAGCGATGACCCGACACCTCGCCCCACTCAACGTTGCCAGCATGTACCGTTTGCATAGATGTGGCGTAGCGCGGGCATGCGCAGCGCGTCAAGGATTACGACCCAATTTACACATCCATTGCCGAAAATACTTTGCGACGCTATATACTGCTTTGATGCGCGCGTCGCCGCGGAGGTGCGCACGTTGGAGGCAAAATGAAACGCATCTTCGCGATTCTGACCGTTGCTCTGTTTGCAGCCACCCTCGCCATCCCGGCTTTCGCGAAAGGGACGAACCAGCAGATCAAGACAGCGCAGAAAGGTGCGACTAATTCGAGCCTGGTGGCGATCGACCCCGGCCTCCGGCTGGCTTTCGTCGCCCGTCAGCAATTGGGCGACGTAACCGGCGACGGGCTGGTGGACGTGATTAGCCTGAAGGGCAACCCGAATAAGAAGGATCTGCGCAAGACGACGATCGACCTCGGACATCCCGACAAGCCCATAGGCGTGGCGGTTGACGTCGTCAACCATGTGTTGCTGGTAGCGAGCGGCGACAACGGCGGCGACGGCAAGCTCGACGTTATCCAGGAGAAGAATTTCCAGCCGTTCCCCGGGTCGCCGTTTGCTTACCCGGCCGGCAGCGACACCGGGAAAGTGGGGCAGTTGACGTTCGACCCGATTCGCAAGAAGGTGATCGTGGCCACCATCACGACGGGATCCAGTAGCGACCACGCGGCCAACGCAACCACAGGCTTCGCCGTATTCGACGAGCTGACCGACATGTTCGGCCCGGTCATCCCGGCCGCATCGTCCGACAACTTCGCGTTCAACGCGATCACGAACGTCGTGATCTCGCCCGCCGACTTTCTGGATCCTCCGATAGACGCAGTGGACATCGCCAATAACATTGGATGCACGAGCGACCCGGCCGATACAAACCTCATGAATCAGATGGACTCGGATGGCGCAGGATTCGACCCTGCCACCAACGTGGTGGTGGTCGGTGACGACAACAGTCACACGGCCACGGTGGTGAATCTGAACGGGTCAACGTTCGCCAATGAGGGCTCGCCACCGTGCACGCTGCTCGAGGGCGGTGCGGCACCGAACTCGGTCAACATCACCACCAGCTTTGACGACCCGGCGGGAATCGCGGTCAACCTGAAGACGCACCAGGCCCTGCTCGAGGCATCCGGCGGCGCGGGCGTTGCGCTAGCCCAGCTTCCCAAGACGCCTGTGACCCAGATAGATTCCACGACCACTTTCTTGATCAATCAATCCACGTTGCCGAACGACCCGAACAATAGTGCCGCCGAAATTTTTGGCTTCCCGTACTCCGCGGCGATCGACCCGAAACGCAACCTCGGATACGGGGACTCGAATGATACGTTCCTCGTTCAGGTAAGCCTGAAGGCGCTCCAGAAGAAACCGAGCGGAATCAGCAACCCGCTGCCGAGCGGGAATTGCAAAGGCACCACCACCACGCTGGGATGCTCGAACGGCGGTGGCGTCACGTTCTTCCCGCTGTCCGATACCAGCACGGAATAGGCGCGCGACGGCAGGGCTGCCGCATAATGATGCTGCGGTCAGGCGCCTTCGCGGCTCTTGAAGCGATGCTGATGCGGCTCGGGCGGCATCGTCAGCAACTCGCGCGAATAAATCTCGCCGAGATACTCGATCAGATTGCGCATCGAGACTACCGCGGTCGGACGGCCGTCGTCGTCAACCAGCGGGATGTGCCGGAATCCCTCGAGCACCATCTTGCTCAGTGCAAACGCCACATTCGCGTCGGCCGGGAGCGTGAACGGATCGGCAGTCATCGACGCGGAGACGGGAGTGTGGACCAGATCGAGCGGCTGGCCCGCCACTTTCATCAGGATGTCGCGCTCGGTGAAGATGCCGGTGAGGCGGTCGTTCTCCATGACCAGCACGCACGCGCGCCGCTCCTGCCGCATCAGGTGAATCGTATCGGCCAGCGTGGCAGAAGCCTCAACCGTCAGCGGCGGCTGCGAAACCACTTCGCTAAGCGCGGTGTTGGCGAGCGCGGATTCGAGAACTTGTGGACCGGGATGTTCGTCGTCGAACAACTCGCGATCATCGTCGTCGCCGGGCATAAAACAGCCCTCCTATCCCAATAATCCGGGATCAGACAGCCTAGGCCGTTCCTAGGCTTAGGGCAAAGGGCGGAAAAACGGCGCATTTGTGCGGAGATTTTGGAGTCGCTTAGCCCGCCGCCGCGATCATTTCCTCGACGTCTCGCAGCCGATCCTTGCCAAAGAAGATCTCGTTGCCGACATAAAAGGTCGGTGAGCCGAAGGTGCCGCGCTCGACCGAGCGATTCGTGTTATCGAGCAGTTGATCCTTCACCGGCCTGGTCTCGATCAATTCGAGGATTCGCGCGGCTGGCAGCCCCGCCTCGTCGAGCGCCGCGCGGTACACATTGGGGTCGTCCATCTTTTTCGGCTCGGCCCACATGTTGCGGTACATCTCATCGACGTAGCGCGCGAACACGCCGAGAGATTTCGCGCCGATCGCTCCGCGCATCATCATCAGGGTGTTCACGGGGAAAAAAGGATTGCTCTGAAAGTGGGTAATTCCATGACGCTTGATGAAGCGGTTCATCTCGAGGCGCTCGTACTCGGGCTTGCTCTTGATGCCCGCCAGGCTTTGCGCCGGCGACCGATTGTTGGTCAGCTTGAACACGCCGCCCAGCAGCACCGGCACATACTCGAACTTCGCCCCCGTGCGCCTTTCGATTTCAGGAATCACGAGGTGACTCAGATAGGCATTGGGACTGCCGAAGTCGAAGTGAAATTCTACTTTGACCATAGTTTCACCATTTTTCTCCGAAGGGACGAATCTCCAACTCGAACGTCCACGCATCGCGCGGCTGCTGGTAGAGCTGCCAATACGATTCGGCCACGGCCGCCGGCCGCATCAGGCGCGCGGTGTCGAGGTTCTTCATCGCCTCATCGCCCTCTCGCTCGCGAATCCGATCGCGCACCCAGGCGGTATCGACGCCGGCATCGATGATGAGATGAGCGACGTGGATATTCTTCGGCCCGAGCTCGCGCGCGATACTTTGCGCCACCGCGCGCAAACCGAATTTCGCCGCCGCGAACGCCGTGTATCCAACTCCGCCGCGCAGACTGGCGGTGGCGCCGGTGAAGAAAATCGCTCCGCGCCCGCGCGGGACCATCAGTCGCGCCGCTTCCCTGCCCGCCACGAAGCCGGAGTAGCAGGCCATCTCCCACACCTTGCGGAACACGCGGTCGGTCGTCTCGAGCAGCGGAAAATTTACATTGGCGCCGATATTGAAAACGCAAACCTCGAGCGGCGCGTGCCTGTCGGCGTCCTGCAGAAACGCAGTGAGATCGTCTTCCTTGCGCGCGTCGAGCGACCGCGCAGAGATTCTGCCGCCGTTGGCCTCGACCTCGGCCACCAGCGGCGCAAGCTTGTCGCCCTGGCGGCGTCCCGCGAACACGGTAAAGCCTTCGGCCGCGAATTTCTTTGCGATTGCGCCGCCGATGTAATCGCCGGCCCCGATCACTGCCGCCGTGGCATTTCTATGTTCCAAACGATAATCCTCCTAGCCTCTAGGAGTGGCGGGCCGAATCGCGAACCCTGTCGCGCTTGATCACTCGCCGGGCCGTGCTCTTCAATATAAAATCTGAAAGCGCCCCATCGTTCACCGCCCGCGCCAGAATCAGCGCGCCGGCCATGGAAGCGAACGCGACGATCGCGTCCTCGTAACGGCGCACCCGGCCGCCATCCGGCATCAGCCGCGACAGAAATTCAAGGTCATCCTTGACCTCTTTGGTGAACGCCTGGCGCACGCGGTGCGGTTGCCGCGCGATATCGCTGCCGAGCGCTGCAACCACACAGCCGGTGCCGGGCGAATCGCGATGCGCCTGCGACAGGTAGCCTTCCACGATCGCCGGAAGTGCTCGTTTGCCGGGATGACGCTCCAGCGCTCGCCGCCAGACGCGCATGCTCCGCGTTAGCGCGAAGCGAATCGCCTCGGCCGCGATCGCCTCCTTGGATCCGAACTGGCTGTATAGCCCGCCGTGAGTGAGCCCGGCATCGTCGGTTATCGAGTCAACGCCGGTGGCGCCGATGCCCTGCTCGCGGAACAACCGCGCGGCGGATTTCAGAATTCGTTCGCGGTTCTGCGCCGCCTTTTCTTTCGACACCCGCATCGATTACTCCGGTTGCTTTCGCTCGGTCCTTGACACATATGATTACGAGCGTCATTAATATGCCAAACATGACGAGCGCCATCAATAGGCGCCGGCGGAGTGACCATGAGCGATTCTGTTTCAGCTAAATCAGACAAAGTTTGCGCGGTGGTCGGCGTCGGCGAGGGTCTCGGCATGGCCCTGGCGCTGCGCTTCGCCGAAGGATACAAGGTGGTGCTAATCGCCCGGAGTGCCGAGGTAATAGGTAAGACTGCCGCCAGGATCAAATCGGAGGGCGGCGTTGCGCTTCCAATCCAGAGCGACGCCACCGTCGAAGCCGAGATCGCCGCCGCCCATGAGCGGATCAGGCGCGAACTCGGCCCGATCGAAATTCTGATCTACAACGGCGGCCGGCGACCCATGGGTCGCCTGATGGATACGACGCCGCAGGTGTTCGAGGAGACCTGGCGCTTGCATACTCTCGGCGCGTTCCTGTGGGCGCGCCAGGTGGTCCCTGAAATGCTCGCGCGCGCCGGCGGCTCGATTCTCATCACCGGCGCGACCGCGGGCGTCCGTCCGTGGCCGACTTCCGCGGCGTTCGCTCCCGCCAAGTTCGCCGTGCGCGGCCTTGCCGAGGTGATGTCGCGCGACCTGCATCCACAGGGCATCCACGTCGCGTACGTGAACGTGGACGGTGGCATCGACATGCCGCTGTTCAGGAAGTTCCGCCCCGACTCAAAGGACGAAGACTTCCTCAAGCCCGCGGCGATCGCAGACGCGTTCTGGTATCTCGTTCATCAGGATCGAAGCGCGTGGAGCCACGAACTCGATATCAGGCCGTTCAAGGAAAAATTCTGAGACGTTCGCCGCCAATGCTATGACACACGATCTGACTCTGTGGGGCGTCGGAACCAGCCGGACGATGCGGCCTCATTGGATGCTGCTCGAGCTCGGCCTGCAATACAACTTTCATGCGATTGGATCGCGCACCGGCGAAACCAAGACCGACGAGTTCATGCGGCTCAATCCCAGGCATAAGATTCCAGTCCTTCAGCATGGATCTTTCATCCTGACCGAGAGTGCGGCGATTATTCAGTACTTGAGTGAGACCTTTGCCAATCCTGAAGTGATGGCGGCGCCCCGCGATGCTGAGAGTCGTGCCGCCCTGAACGAGTGGTGCTACTTCATAGCGACCGAGCTCGACGCGGGCTCGCTGTACGTGATGCGGCGTCACGTAGGTCTGGAGCATGTCTACGGCGCGGCGCCCAAGGCGGTCGAAGCTGCCAGGAGCTGCTTCATGGAGAATGCCGAAGCGATGGCCCCCAGGATCGCAAAATCGGGGCGATATCTGATGGGCGATCAGTTCAGCGTCGCCGATATCCTGCTGATGACCTGCCTGGATTGGGCAGTAACGGACCGAATTTCCTTATCCAACACTTTGCACGAGTATCGCTCTCGCATAGCCCTTCGGCCTGCTTATCAGAGCGCACTCGCAAGAAATTTCCCACCTAGAGGATAGCTCACGATGAAGGACAGGCCGGGTGCGCTTGAAGGGGTGCGAGTTCTCGACTTGACGACGATGGTCGCGGGTCCGGTCGCGACCATGATGCTCGCGGACCAGGGTGCGGATGTCATCAAAGTCGAATCACCGAATGGCGACCTTATGCGTCACTTCAGTCGCGGCCGCAACGGCATGAACGCGCCTTTTCTGTCGTGCAACCGCAACAAGCGCTCGCTGGCTGTCGATCTGAAGTCTGCGGATGGTCTCGATCTCGTCAAGAAGCTCATCGCGACTGCCGCGGTATTCGTTCATAACTTTCGTCCCGGAATCGCACAACGCATGGGACTCGGCGAGGAAGTCGTGCGAGGTATTCGGCGCGACATCGTTTACGTTTCGATCACTGGCTACGGAACCAAGGGCCCCTATGCCAACCAGCGTGCCTACGATCCCGTCATACAAGCCATGTCCGGGCTTGCGGATATCCAGCGCGACAGAGATACCGGCCGCCCTAGGATGGTGCGCACCATCATCGCCGATTACACCACCGCCTTGACCGCGGCTCAGGCAATCACCGCGGCCCTTTTTGCGCGCGAGCGCTCGGGCGAAGGAGAGCACGTGCAGCTCTCGATGCTGGACGCGATGATCTCCTATATGTGGCCCGAGGCGATGCCCAGCCTGACTTTTGTGGGGAACGAGACCGATCCCTCGGACGGCGAGGTAGGGCCCGATCTCGTGTTCTCGACGCAGGACCGCTACATAACCGCTGCTGCGCTATCGGACGACGAATGGGCCGGCATGTGCCGGGCGCTCAATCGGCACGACCTCATCGACGATCCGCGCTTCAAGACCACGCGCGATCGCGCGGTGAATGCGGTCGAGCGCCGCACGATAACTTCGACCGAGTTGGAGAAGTGGCGCGCAGACGAAATCCTGCCGCGGCTGCTGGCCAACGATGTTCCCTCCGCGCCGGTGCGAAGCCGTTTTGAGCTGCTGCAGGACGAGCAGGTCCGCGAGAATCAAATCCTGGAAGAGTTCGAGACCGAAGCATTCGGGAGAGTGCGGATGCCGCGGGCGGCGGCCCGCTTCGATCGCACGCCCGCCACAGTTCGCAAGATGGCGCCACTGCTGGGCGAGGACAACACCGTTATACTCACGGAACTGGGCTACGACGCGGGCGAAGTAGCGCGTCTGGAAAGCGCCCGGATCGTGCGCAATCAATCAAAAGAAGGAATCCGCTGATGGATAAGAAGAATCCAGTTGCACTCGTGACCGGAGTAGGTCCCGGAACGGGCGCGGCGATCGCGCGCCGCTTCGCCCGCGGTGGATACTCAGTTGCGATGCTCGCGCGAAATCGCGAGCGCCTTGCCTTGCTCCAGCGCGACATCCCCAACTCGCATGCATATCCATGCGACGTCACCGATGAGGCGCAGTTGGACGCCGTAATCGACGCGATCCGCACCGACCTCGGCGCGCCCAAGGTGTTGGTTCACAATGCGGTCGGCGGCGCCTTCGGTAACTTCATGCAGATCGATCCGAAGGTCCTCAATCAGAACTTCCAGGTGAATACGATGGCGCTGCTCTATCTGGCCCGCCGCCTCGCACCTGCGATGGTCGCGGCGGGTGAAGGCGCCATCATCGCCAGCGGCAATACCTCCGCGCTCCGCGGCAAGGCCGGCTTTGCCGGGTTCGCGCCGACCAAGGCCGCGCAGCGCATCCTCGCGGAATCCATCGCCCGCGACCTGGGACCCAAAGGTGTGCACGTAGCCTATGTCCTTATCGATGCGGTTATCGACCTCGAGTGGACGCGCAAGCGTTTCCCCGACGCTCCCGCCGAGTTCTTCATCACGCCCACCGCAATCGCCGAGGAAGTGTGGCACGTAGCACATCAGGATCGCTGCGCGTGGTCGTTCAACGTCGAGGTCAGACCGTTTCGTGAAACATGGTGACTGTCAGGAACGACTATGAGTGATTTGCGAATTTTCTCCTATCTGCCGAACCCGCGAATTTGGAAAGCTACCATCGCCGGCCGCCTCTGCGGTGTTGACGTCGAGGTAAGAGGAACTTCGCCGAAGGAACTGCAGTCTTGGCAGTGGGATTTCGACGCCAGACCGCTCTCGGGCGCCGAGCTCGCGGCCTCCACGGACACTAGGACTGGTAAGGTAGGGTTCTCCGGAACTCTTCATAAGACCGACGCCTTCATGGCGGCGCATCCTTTCGGGGCCGTGCCCGCTGCTTTCAGTCCCGACGGTAAGATCGGCATCTTCGAGTCTAACAGTATCATGCGAGCCGTAGCCCGTCTCGGCGAGAAGCGGCTACAGCTATACGGCCGCGACGCCTACGAAGCATCCAGGATCGACAGCTTCCTCGATGCGAGTCTGGTGTTCGCGCGCGATTCGCAGATCTATCTGCTGTCTTTAATCAACGGCTCGGTGTCGCCCGAGATTCACTCAAGAATGCGCGACGGGTTCGCGGTCTACCTGGCCGGAATCGACCAGGCCTTGTCGCCCGCGCGCGAGTTCCTGGTCGGTGAAAATATCTCGATCGCGGACATTTGCTTCGTCGCCGAACTGGCGTTGTTCTTGAACGAAAGAGCGAGACCCGCGGCGCTGCTGAAGAAAGCCCTCGATCCTATTCTGCACGCCGGCGTCGAGGCCGAATTTCCGCGCGCCTTTGGCCACTTCTCCAGGCTCGGCAGGCACCCGGCGTTCGCGCCTGACGTCGAACCCTACCTGAAAAAAATCGAAGGGTCGAGACAGTCCGACCGGCGCTAGCTATCGCGCATTGTCCATTGCTTCTCTCAGCATCCGGATCATAGCCTGCGTTGACGCCGTGTCGTTGAGCCGCGGGAACGGTTCGTCGGGAATCGGCGCCCCGAGGAAGCCGCACAGCGGCGCCCATCCTTCGCGCACATCGAACTCGAGCAGGCGCGCGGGCTCGATCGCATCGCGCACCTCTTGATTGTGCCGCTTGAACACCTCGATCGCGTGAGCCTTGTCTTCGAATCGGTTGTCGAAGGTCTCGGCGAGAAC
>JBOHWI010000498.1:0-3929 GCA_050736675.1 Binatus sp. (SeqCode) | reverse complement strand
GGCAGGTTGGATTCGAAGCGCGCTGCGGGTCCGGCCGACGCCGGATCGCGGGGCAGCCACCACAGAAAAGCGAACAGGGAGAGGGACTCGAAGAAGCACAGCGTCATGTCGACGCGGCCGAAGCGGCCCTGGCTGATGTACTGATAGGAGCCGGCGAGGGCGAGTCCGGCGAGGACGGCGGCCTCGAGACCGAGGATTTCGTACGCGAACAGCATCGTGAGGACTGCGCCGGCGATGGCGTAGAGGGCGGACGGCAGGCGCAGATTAGCGGCGGTCACTTTGCGGATTCCGGTTAGACGATCGATCGCGACCGCGGTCCAATGGAAGAGCGGCGGCTTGTACATCGGGACGCTGCCGTTTTCGACCGGGAACAGGAGATGGCCGTGCTCGACCATCTGCTGGACGAACACGCCTTCGACGGCCTCGTTGCCGGTGCATACGTCGCCGGCGCCGAGTCGATGAAAGGTCAGGACAGCGATGACGAGAGCGATGGCGACGATGGCGGCGGCTGGTGAAATTCGGGCTGACATTTAATACTCAGTCGTCGCGATACTCAGTCGAGGCGGCGAATAGTCAATAGTCAGTCGAGACTAGTGCGTAATATGCCAAGACTCGAGATTCGTGACGGATCGTAGCCGCGCCATTTGGCGGCGGGGACGTCCCGAGCGCCGACGTGTTTGAAGCCGAGGCGGGAGAAGAGTCCGGCCACGCGTTTGTCGCTGGTGCACGCGAAGAGGTACTTGAGGTGGCGCGCGCGTGCTTCCTTGAGGATCTCGCGCACCAGCACGGCGGCAACGCCCTCGCCCTGGAAGCGCGTCAGGGTGTACATCGCGGTGATTTCGCCGGCGCGGTCGCGGCGGTAGGGCTCGGTCAGCAGCGAGCAGATTCCGGCGAGATGTTCGTCGCCGACGCGGTAGCCGAAGCACGAGGGCAGGATTTGCGCGATCTGCTCGGGGGTGCGGTGCAGCAAGTAGCCTTCGCTCTGACCGCGGACGATGAGTGCTTCGACTTCCTCGAAATCGTCGATCGAAACGGGACGGACGAAGCCGTACTGCATTTCGGTGAAGAGCGTTCCGGCGCCGATGAAACTGAAGAGTTCCTCGTAAACGTCGCCGGGCGCGACCAGGTTGACGGAGCCGACGCCGTCTTCGAGCGCGTCGAGGGCGGCGTGGACGATGGCTCTGCGAGCGCGCGAGCGGATGTCGCGCATCGTGCGGCCGATGCGACGCTCCTCGACGAACGAGAGCCGATTGCCGTCCTTGTCGATGAGGCCGCCGCGCCGATCGAGCATCAGGAGCTTGAAGACGCGCAGGCGGCTGGCGAGTTCGCGCGCGAAGACGGTGAGATCGTCGGCGTCGTCGCGGCTCATCGAGGCGACGACGATCGAGCCGGCGCGCAGCCGCGCCCAGATCTCGGCGACGGCGGAATCCGGCGGATAGGGTCGCGAACGAAGTCCTTCGGATGGATCGAAGACCGGGGGCGGTTCCTTGGGCGCGAGACGGCCGAGCCGGCGCATCAGCTTTGAGAGCGCGCTCGGCGAAACGATGACGACGCATCGGGTTTGATTGCGGCGCAATTCGCGCAGCGTCAGGAGCAGGGAATCGAATTCCGAAATTCGCTGTCCGGCGGGCGGAATCAAGGCGAAGAGCAGGCTCTTGCCGTAGAATTCCTCGAGATAGAAAGTTTTCTCCGTGAAGACTGGGGCGCCGCGGCGCGGTTTGCCGGTGAAGTCGGCGCGGTTGATGGTTGCGAGGTTGCTCACGTCGCGCGAACCGGAGCGCGGGATTCGGGCAACCTAACCCCTAACCCCTTCCCATCGTGGGAAGGGAAACAATCAAGGCGCGAGGAAGCAGACGGGGTTCCTGAGTTCGGGGGCCGACGCGTTTTCAATTCGACTACGCGGGCTGGGACTTGGCCGTTGAGTAAACGCCGGCGGGGACGCTGACCGGCGGCGAAGGATGCGACGCGGCTATTTCGGCGAGCGAGGTGTCGGAGAAAACTTCGAGCAGCACGCGCTGGCCCTTCTCCCACACGCGATACATGCGGCAGGTCGGCTGCAGGGCGCATGAGCTGCTGCCGTCGGTGCATACGTTGAGCGTGATGGGACCTTCGACGGCTTCGATAATATCGCGAAAGGTGATGGTGTCGGCGCGGCGGGCGAGCTGGTAGCCGCCGCCGGGACCGCGGCGCGCGTTGACGAGGCCGCGGCGCATCAGATCGCGAATCACCTTTTCCAGGTAGTACTTCGGGATCTGCTCGCGCGTGGCTATTTCAGTGCCGCGCGCCACGCCTGACGGACGATCGGCGAGATAGATCATCGCACGCAGTGCGTACTCGATCTTGCGCGGTATCTGCATCAAGCTCATTGCTTTTTTTTCAGTATCTACGCGGACTCTGCTGTTGCCCGCCCAGCAAGGATCTTCTCGACGTATTTCACCAGCATGTCGTTCTCGATGTTGACGGTGTCAGCGGGCTGTTTGAATCCGAGCGTCGTCGAGCGCAGCGTGTGGGGAATCAACTCGACGGAAAAGTTGCAGTCGTTGATCGAAAAAATAGTCAGGCTGATGCCGTCGATGGCGACGGAGCCCTTTTCGACCAGGTAGCGCGCCTGCGCGGGCGCGACCTCGAAGGTGAAGAGCTTCGAGTCGCCCTCGGGTTTGATCGACACGACGCGGCCGATGCCGTCGACGTGGCCGGAGACGAGATGGCCGCCGAGCAGCTTGCCTAGAGTGAGGCATCGCTCGAGATTGACGCGGCTGCCGGGCTTCAGCACGCTGAGGCTGGTGCATCGCAGGGTTTCCGCAGAGACGTCCATCGCGAAGCGGCTGCCTGCGTTTTTGGAAATCACAGTCAGGCACGCGCCGTTGACGGTGATCGAGTCGCCGATATTGATTTCGGAAATCGGGAGCGAAGTGTGGACCGAAATTACCGCGCCCTGGTCGGTCGGCTTGAGGCTTTCGACGGTGCCGAGGTCTTCGATGATACCGGTGAACATTGCTACTCCTGTGGAGCGATGAAGTGGCGGGGAGAAATCTCCAGAAAAATCATATCTTTTTGCGAGATGGCGGCGCAACTAATGAAGAGGCAGGGGCGGGCCCCTGCTAAGCTTGAGCGGAATGAAATCGAAGGAAAAGAAACCCCTGAAGGCGCTGCTGTTTGACTTCGGCGGCACCCTGGCGTTCTTGGATTTTGCATTGCTGGCGCGTGAATTTTCGCGCGAAGGGCGCAAGCTCGACGCGCTCGCGCTCGAGCACGCGGAATACGCGGGGCGCGCGGCGATCGATCGACATCTGATGCGCGAGGGGAATCGACAAGCCACGAGTGCGGCGTACGAACTTTTTTTTCGAGGTTGGATGGCGGCGGCCGGGATTCCGCAGGACGAATTCCAGGAGTGCGCGGCGAAGTTCGGCGCGATACATCGCGAGGCCACGCTGTGGCGCGTCGTGCGGCCCGGCACGTTCGAGGCGCTGGAGGCGTTCAAGTCGGCGGGCTACAAGCTCGCGATCGTGTCGAATGCGGAGGGGCAGGTCGAAGCGGATGCGAAACGATTCGGGCTGTCGCCGTACTTCGACGTGATAATCGATTCGCACATCGTTGGCGTCGCGAAGCCCGACCCGCGGATTTTTCAGATTGCGCTCGAGCGGCTCGGTGTCGGCCCCGACGAGGCGAGATTTACGGGCGACATCTACTCGATCGACGTGGAGGGCGCGCGCGCGGCGGGAATCGAGGCGCGGCTGATCGATCAGCATCGGCGCTACACCTGGGTCGAGCATGAGAAGATTCGGCACATCAGGGAGCTGCATCGGATTACCTAACCCCTAACCCTTCCCGCGCGGGAAGGGGAACCGGTCGATAGGAGGGAGGAAGCGGCGGTTATGGGCGTTATAAGAGGTCAGTCGGAAAAGATATTTACCGGCGCGATTACAACC
>JBOHWI010000497.1:0-5567 GCA_050736675.1 Binatus sp. (SeqCode) | reverse complement strand
CACTCGTACTCCTTGTCTGCCTGAGCAGTGGCCCACTCGATGCGCGGCAGTCGCACGGCCATGTCGTCGCCAAGGCGGTAGATTGCGTTGTCGGTACCGCCGGAGCGGACCCGCTCGATGGGAAGGTCTGCCCAATGGGGAAACTGAGCCGCGAGCAACCGGCGGACAAGCGATGCGTCGGTGTCGACTTCGTCGGGATGCATTTTACGCGCGCACATGAGCGTCTCTGCGGCACCATTCAGGAGAGATACGGGCGATTTGTGAGTCAGATGGCGCCGAAATGCGATTGGTCGATTCGGTAGAAGGTGGCAATTTATACCATATGTTGTGGTTTGGCGACGGGTATACTACCATCGGTAGTTTCGTTCCGTCAAAATTTGTTTTTCGGGAGCAGATGTAGCCTGAGGCGTCGAGGGAGTGCGGAATATCCTGGCGGTTGACCATTTTGAAAGGGTAGCAGGTTAGGCGCGCGGCCGTCAGGCTGAACAGTTCATCCCTGAACTCGGATCGGTGGGTTCCGCGTCGGTTTCAGACCTCGATGGTTTCCCAGCGGCCGGTTTGGAAGCGCCAGACTTTTACGGTCGAGCGGACGACGTAGTCGGCTAGCAGGGACCACCAGATCCAGATGATGCTGCCGCCGTGGTACCAGATGAGAATCGTGAGGAAGAGCCGCATGCCGTAGAAGCCCGCCAGCGAGCCGTAGAGCGGGAACCGCGAATCGCCCGCGCCGCGCAGTGCGCCGGTGATGGTCCAATCGATCGCCATCAGCGGTTGCGCGGCGGCGAGCGCGTACATGAATTGGAACGTGTACTCGATGACTTGTTTGTCGTCGATGAATAGCGCCGCGATCCAGTGGGCGAAGGCGATAAACACCAGGCCCAGCGCGGTCATCAGCACTATCGCCATCCCGGTCGATTCCCATCCGGCTTTGCGCGAGAACTTGGGGTCGCCCGCGCCGAGGCCCTGGCCGACGAGAGTGGCGGAGGCGGCGGAGAAGCCGAAACCGGGCAGGAATGACAGCGCGAGGATTCGCACGCCGATGAAATACGCTGCGATCTCCTTGGCGCCGTAGCGCGCGACGAATCCGACATAGGCGACGAAGCCGAACTGGATCAACAATTGTTCGATGGCGGCGGGGTTGCCGACGCTGAGAATTCGCCGGCCGAGGCCGAAGTCGGGCCACAGCCGGCGCCATCGGAAGTTCAGCACCATCCCGTCGATCGAGAGCGCCCAGAAGAACAAGATTCCGCCGAAGGCGATCGCGAGTAAGGTCGCCACGGCCGAGCCGTCGACGCCGAGCGCGGGAAATCCGAGCTTGCCGAAAATCAGCACGTAGTTGAGGAAAATCGCGAGCACGTCGATGATGCCGCCGATCCACAGCGGCGTGCGCGTGTCGCCGGCGCCGCGCAGCGCCGACGCGCACATCAGGAAGATTCCCTGGAACGGCTCCGACAGCATCACAACCTGCAGGTAGCGCGCACCCATCTCGGCCATCTGGCCCTTGACCTGGAACAGGCCCATCAGCGGATGCGCGAAAATAATGACGGGGATCGCGATGATGGTGGAAACCAGAACACCGAAGACGACCGACTGCTTCAGCACCTCCTCGGCGCTGTTGCGATCGTTGGCGCCGATATTGCGCGCGACCAGTGCGACGGTGCCGGTGCCGACGGCGGCGATGCCGGCACGGACCGCACCCAGAATCTGCGTGGCGAGTCCGACTGCGCCGACCGCGTCCGCGCCGAGCCGTCCCACCATCAGCATCGAAGCGAGACCGAGGATCGAGTCGAGTCCGAACGAGAGAATCACCGGCCACGCGAGCGCCCAGACCTCGAAGCGCATCCGCTCGATCGGCGGCAGGATCATCGCGACCCCGCCCTGCCCGCCGACTTCGGGAACCGACTCGAGGAACTCGGACATGATTGTGTTCAGTTACGCCAGCACGGGGCGCGATAGTCAATGGACTATGCCCGTGCAGGTGTGAGCGGATGAAGATCGCGCGCGCGAAATCGGTTAATATTCGTGCGGGAGGTGGCTCACGGTAGTGGAGATGCGGCAGGCCGGTTCAGCTACGATACAATCGTCACGGCGGGCGCAGTCATCGTTTCGCGAGTCATTGTCGCGCCGGCCGGTTCAGATCTTCGGCGCGATCTTCGTCGCCGCCGGATTTGTCTATTCGTTTCATCTGGGCACCGATGCGCTCGGTGCGAGCGAAGCATACAGCGCGTGGGCGGCGGCAAAACCGGGAGTCGGCGCGATCGTTCGCACGCCGGTGCTGCACGATCCGGGCAAGCAGGTCTTCTACTACATCGTGCTGCACTACTACGCGCGGATATTCGGGCTGAGCGAACTCTCGCTGCGCTCGATGTCGGTCATTTTTTCGCTGCTGGCGTTAGCGTTGGTTTACGCGCTCGGCCGCGAAATGCTCGACGACAATACGGCGCTGGCGGCAGCTGCGATTTGGGCGTTCAACCCGTTCGCGGTGGCGTTCGCGCGCACGGCGCGAATGTATCCGATGCTGATCGCGATTGCGCTGGCACAACTGCTGATGCTGTGGAGAATCCGCGAGCGCCCAAGCGCGAGCCTGGCCGTCTTGTGCGGTGTCGCGGGCACCGCCCTGATCTACACGCACATGGGCGGCGTCCTGTTCGTCGGAGCGGGAGTCGCGATGCTGGTGCGCGATTACATTCGTGGCCGGCGAGATCCCATGGCGTGGCTGGCGATGGCTATAACGCTGGCGCTGTTCGTTCCGTACCTGCCCATCGCGCGCGCACAGAGCGAGACGCTAATCGAGGGGCATTGGCTCGATTGGATCGGATCGGCCTATGAGTATCCGCTCGCGGTCAAAGTAGTTTTTTCAGTGGGCGCGGCTGCGATAGCGGCGTGGTTTGTGATTGGCGCAACGACCCGATGGGATCGCGACGAGCGGCTCCGCTGGATCGGCGCCTGGACGATCCTGCCGGGCCTGGCGCTGGCGGCAGGCTCGATCGCGATTCGACCGATGTTCAATCTGCGCTACGTCGCGCCGTCATTGGCCACGCTCGCATTGCTGATCGCGGCCGGAGTCGCGCTCGCGAGCATCAAGTGGCGAAACCTGCTGGCGGCGGGCTTTGCGCTGGTGTGCTTGATCGTACTGCCATTCGATCGCGCCGCGCAGCAGCCGTGGCGCGAGCTGGCCGGGCAAGTGGCTGGGGGCAGAGCATCGGATCCGGTCTTCTTCGAAGCGGGATTCGTGTCGAATGAGAATGCTCCGAACGTTCCTAATGGCGGATTTCCATTCGGCTATTACTCAGTGCCGTTCGATTACTACTTTCAGGGAGCCAACCCGCGAATAGCTATTCCGGGATTCGATCCGGGGGCCGCGCGAATGACTATTGCGGAGCGAGTGTCGTCGGCCGGCGGCGGATGGCTCATCAGCTGGAAGGAAGGCAACGCTTTGAACGCCGAACTTCCCGATCCCAAGCGCTTCAAGGTCGTCGAGAAACTCCGCGTCGAGCACCTGGCGTTCTACCGTATAACGCCGATCGGCAAGTGAGGCGCGGGCGGCTAGGCGGCCTGCGAGGTTTGCGGTATCGCCATCGAGCCTGCGCCGACGCGGATCGGCAGAATCACCAGGCTGTAACCGTAGAGCTGCAGCCAGTTCTGGATTTCGACCGAGGTATGATTGTGCAGGAAGCGGCCGATGAACCCCTCGATCTCGTCGGAGAAGATGAGCTTGCCCGCGAAAAACACGACGTGGGAGAATTCGTGCGCGACTTCCAGGCATAGCCGGCGCAACTCGACGACGACATCGGGCGCCAGACCAGCGCGCAGTTCGGGATGAAGACCAAGGTCGGCGGCGAACTGGCAATACTCATTGAGGTCTTCCGTCATCCGCGTCTCGAGTTCGTGCACTTCTTCGGGACCCTTGAGCAGCGCCGCATCGACTTCTCCAACTCCGATGAATACCACGTTGCGGAACTCGCCCTTGAACAATTGCGTCAGCGCGATCAGCGTCGCCAGACCGAGACCGTTGTAGCCGCTGACCAGGATGGCGGCGGTCGGTGCGTCGGGATCGCGCTTGGCGGGCTGGGCCTTTTCGACCGCATATAGTTTCGGCAGGATGTCGGCCTCGAGCTGCTCGATTGCCTTGGACACTCGCTCGTAGTGTCGCCGCACCACATAGCACAGCGAGATCAGCCCGCCGGTCATGACCACCGTGATCCATCCGCCGTCGTAGAACTTGAGCGTCAGCGTGATCACGAGGATCGAAGCGGTGAAGATTGTGCCGACGCCGTTGATGATCAGCTTGCGGAACCATCGCTTCTCGTTCTTGCGTTCGATCCACCAATGCGTCGTCATCCCCAGCTGTGAAAGGGTGAAGGTCACGAAGACGTTGATCGCGTACAGCACGACCAGCAGATCAACCTTCGCCTCGGTGCCGATGAGGATCAACATGGCGGCGAGTCCGATCGTGATGACGCCGTCCTGGGTCACCAGCCGCGCGCTGAGGTTTGAAAAGCGCCGCGGCAGCCATCGGTCGGTCGCCATCGTCGCGAGCACGCGCGGTCCGTCGACGAACCCGGTCTGCGCGGCGACGAACAGCAGCGCGCCCTCGGTCAGCAGGGCGAAGGTGATTATCTCGGGCCCAATGCGCAAGCCGAATAGTTGCCAGTTGGAGGCGAGCCGCTCGAACATGACGGCATTGAGCGTTTTGCCGGTCTCGGCCTCGACGTTGAGCAGCAAGTAGCCCAGCAGAATGCCGCCGGCGACGAACGCGAGCGACAGCGCCATGTAGATCATCGTGCGCTTGCCGGTCTCGGCGCGCGGCTCGCGCAGGATCGGCAGGCCGTTGCTGACGGCCTCGATTCCCGTGTAGGTGCCGCCGCCGAGGCTGTAGGCGCGGAAGAAGATCACCGCCAGCGCGAGCATCCCGATGCTGTTGGAGCTGGCGTGGACCTCGCGCACGGCGTGGCCGACGATTGAGGGCAGTTCCGGCGCGCGGCTAAGAATCGCGTAGCCGACCAGCCACACGTGCATCACGATGAAGGCTATGAAGATCGGCAGCAGCGACAACACCGATTCCTTCACCCCGCGCAGATTCATCAGGACCATCAACACCACAACCAGCAGACACAACCAGAACTTGAACGGCAGCCAATCAACCGGCAGGAAACTGAAGATGGCGTCGGCGCCGCTCGCGATTGAAATCGAGATGGTCAGCACATAGTCCACCACCAGCGCCGAGCCGGAAACCAGACCGGAATACTTGCCGAGCAATTTGGTGGCGACCAGGTAGCCGCCGCCGCCGGTCGGAAACAGATCGATGGTCTGCGAATATGACGCCGAGATGATGAAGACGGTCAGCCCCATCAGCATCGCGAGGAACACCGCCAGGTATTGATGGTGCCCGAGCGCGAGGAACGCTTCCTCCGGACCATAGCACGACGAGCTCAAGCCGTCGGAGCCCAGGCCGACCCACGCCAGGAAGGCGATCAGCGAAAGGTTGTGGAAGATCTGCGGATCGCGGACGTCGCGCGGCGGTCCGATCAGGACGTCGCTCAACGTGCGCTTGCCCGCTTTCTCGC
>JBOHWI010000496.1:0-4056 GCA_050736675.1 Binatus sp. (SeqCode) | reverse complement strand
TGCGGTCTGCCTCTGCGAAATATTGTGCATGTCGTCGGCAATCGCGAGGGCGCCGGCCGAGCCGACGCTTGCGGCGTCGAGGTACTCGGTGCTCGAGTACGTTAGCTGGTCGCCGATCGCCGACGCATGGCAATTCAGACAGTAGAGGCCGGTGCCGTTGAACAGCACTTGCGGCTCGGCACACCCGCCGTCCGGCGATGGCGTCGGAGTCGCGTTCGGATTCCTGGGACTCGGATTCAACAGATCGGCCCAGTACCATCCATCCCACGACAGGTTCGAGTCTTTGACCATCACGGTCCATTCGTGCAGCGGCCCGTCAAGGGTGACGTACTGCTCCTTCACCACGATTGCGCCATCGGGTACCGGGCCGGTCCGATTTTTGACGGTTATCCAGTCGAACAGCGAAGGCGAGTACCAGACCCTGACGTATGGATGAACGCCGTCGCTCGTTCGCACGTGCGCATCGTGCTGCCAGTTCTGTTTCTGGTAGCAGAGATGATTCATGAACGGCGTCAGATGAACCAGGAAATTGGCATCCGCCGCAGGCGGCAGCGGCGCGCATGGATCGTTGTGCGCTGAAGTTGCGGAACTGTTGCCGTTGCCGCACGCGCAAAGGATCGTCATTGCCAGACACATGAGATCCAACGGTACGCGCTTGAAGAAGTTGCGCAGGCTGATTCGTGGCATAGCGCAGGTTTACAGCAGGATGCGTTGTGAGAACCGACGGGTCAACCTTTGGCTGCCTGCCACTGCTTTCCGAAAATGTAGCGTGAGGAACAAAATGTTTCAGGAATTGTGAAGGCGGTCTCTTGACATTGGGCATGCACGAGTTTGTCTCGGTTGTGCTATGATTGGCGTATAGGTGATATGCATGGCGATTAATTCTGTGATCCCCTCTCCGATCTTTGAGACGCTCAGGGACTCCGAGGATACCCTGCGCACCACGCTCGCCGAGTTGGCCGAGGACAAACGTAAGCAGCAGCCGAAGATTTCGGAGCGCAAGCTCGCGGAATACCTGGCCGATCAGATGGGCTATCGCGGTGCCAGGAACGTCGAGGCACTCGTGGCCTCGCGCGAGCGAATTGCGAAGTCGCGGCTGGCCGTGGGCCTCGGAAAGTAGCGTTTATCAATGGCCGAGGTGGCGGCCGAAGAACGCCTCGATTCGCTTCCAACTGTCTTTGGCGGCCTCGGCATTGTATCCGGCCTTCATCGGGCCAATTTTTCCGATCCACGGCAGAAATCCGCTGTTGCGGCTCATGAAGCTGTGGCCCGCGTCCTCGTAAACCTTCACGTCGTGGTCGATCCCCATCTCAGTTAGCAGCGTTTCGAGCCTACGGCCCTGCGCCGCGAAGATCCGATCCTGGCCGCCGTAGCCGCCCAGAACGGGGCAAATATTGCGCAACTGGTCTGTTGTCTTGGGCACGTCGCCGTAGAACGTCGCGGCGACGCCGAGCGGAGCCCGCGCCGCGTACATCAGCGCGAATCCACCGCCCATGCAAAAGCCGATCACCCCGATGCGCGCCGCGTCGACGCCGGGCTGCTGTTGCAGGAACTTGCGCGCCGCGTCGAGGTCCTTGAATGCGTCGCCTTCGCCGCGATTCAACGTCATCAGAGTGCGCGCGATACAGATGAGCCGCATGCCGTCGCGGTCGTAAAGGTCGGGCGCGAGCGCGGCGTAACCCAGGTCGGCGACCATCCCGGTGATGCGCCGGATGTCGTCATTGAGCCCGAAGATCTCGTGGATGACGATCACGCCGGGATGCTTCTGCGAATCGGAAGGCGCCGCATACGCCGCGCGCATCGGGCGTCCACCGTCGGCAGGGAATGTAATGTCAGTCGTGGTCATCGGATTAAGCCCTCTTGATACTGGGTGCAGGGGTCACTCTTGCCCAAGGAAGCGCGAAACCCAAGGAGGGGTTTCATATCAGATTAAGTTTTCCGCTTCTCTGTCTTCTTGCCTCGATTCTTCGAGCGAGGGCCCGAGCCGTAGTCGCCGAAGGGATCGTCGCGCTCGCGCACGGCCTGCCGAAAGCCAACGGTCTGCGCGCGCGCGACGAAGTCGAGGCCTTCCTGCGTGTGACGCGCGATTCCGTCGAAGATCGAGCCGACCAGCCGCGACGTCGCCAGTCCCATGTTCTCGGCAGTGTGATTGCACAGCAGTTTGAGCATCTGCAGCTGATTGACTGGCACCCGCGCCATCCGCTCGGCCAGCGCAGTCGCGCGCGCGTCGAGTTCTTTGTCGGGGACGGCTTCGAGGATCAGCCCAATGCGCGCGGCCTCCTGAGCGGGGATTTCATCACCAGTCAGTAAAAAACGCTTGGCGCGCTCGAGGCCCATCCGATAGACCCACATCGCAGTGGTCGGCGTGCCCCACACTCGCGACGGCGGATAGCCGAACGACGCGGACTCGGCCGCGATTATCAGGTCCGCGCACAGCACCATGTCGGTGCCGCCGCCGATGCACCATCCGTGGACGGCGGCTAGGGTCGGCTTTCGCGCGTACCAGAGCTTCATGTACACGTTGACGTATTGCGAGATCATGCCGTAGTCGGCGACCGAGTCCCACACGCGCTTGCGCGATGTTTCACCGGCTTGCGCCCGCGTGGACCCTTCGAGCGCGTAGCCGGAGCAGAACGCCGGCCCCTCGGCGCGCAGCAGGATCACGTGGACGTCGCGGTCCGCGTCGGCGCGATCGATCGCAGCGGCAAGCTCGTCGCGCAGCTCGGGCGTGATCGTGTTGTACTCGGCCGCGCGGGTGAGAGTGATTATGCCGACGCCGTTGCGGGTCTCAGTGCGAAGCGTTTTCATGCGCCGCTAAGCGGCTTTCGGTTTCTTCTGCACCGGCGGCGTCGTGTTGCTCATTCGGCGCGTCACTTCCTCATCGCTCATCGTCCAGATGGGATCGGCGGACGGAAAGTCCATCAGCGGCTTCGACGGATTCGGCTTAGGTTGCGCGACCTTGCCGCCCTTCGATTCGAACGCCGCGGGATGCTTGTACTTCTGGACCTCGTTCGCGTTGATTCCCGCCAGCGCCATCACCTCGGGATCGATCCACGACTCCGCGTCGATCGAGCCGCCCTCCGAGGTCGAGAACTCGAGCATGATTCCCTCGGGCGCGGCCAGGTAGATCGATTTGCAGAAACCGTGATCGAGCGGACCCATCACCCAGTGCCCGTGCGAGCGGACGCGGTCGCGAATAGCCATCAGGTCGGCGTAGCTGTCGACGTTGAGCGCCAGATGCTGCATCGCACCGGGCGCGACGTTCTGGCTCGTGTGGCCGGCGTGCGAGACGCCCTTGATCGGCTGAATCGTGGCGACCTCGGGATGTTGCACGAAGGCGATCGACGAGCTGTCGCTCAGCTTCATGAAGCCGTGGAAGGTGTTGTCGACGCCGTGCATCCAGTAGAGCGCGACCAGTTCCATCCCGACCACCTGCGAGAAGTAGTCGATCTGCTTCTTGATATCCTTGGTGCAGATAGCGAGGTGATGCACTCCGTTGGGCAAACCCATGATGCCGACCTCCGTGATGATCTGTCTGTGTTGTGCCACAACGGGCGCACGGGAACCAGAGGGGCGGCCGGCGCTCTCGTGATGGCGCGTTGTCAAACGATGTTCTGAATCGGCCATTTGGTCAATTTCGATATTTCGTTGACATTCCTCCGTTTCTTCGGCTGCGTTCGGAGTAGTCGATGACTGAAAGCGTTGGGAGAGCGGAGTGATCTGCGGATCGCGGGGATCTGTCGCAGCGGAAAAACTGGAGGAATCACGAATCTGGAATCGGTGAGGCTCGGACGTCGAAGGGTTGGTTGGTTGGAAGTGGTTGGTGTGAGAAATCATGATTGTATTACGGCATAGCGAGATGACAACGGTTGTCGCAGGCCAGGTGAGAGGAACCGTGCGGCAGGGGTGACCCCTGCACCCAGTGATTTTTGGTTGTGCAGCGGTGCCGCGCGACGCTGTCGCTCTGACGGGTGATTAAAAGGGAGTGCGGGATGCTGTTGGGGGGTTGACCGGACAAGCTCTGCACCCGGTGATTTTTGGTTTGTGCTCCAGTGT
>JBOHWI010000495.1:0-3374 GCA_050736675.1 Binatus sp. (SeqCode) | reverse complement strand
TCGCTCGACCCCGACGACAACTGGTTCGTGTGGATGAGTTTCCCGGACCCGCATCATCCGTGGGACCCGCCGGAGCACGAGGCGCGGCGAATCAACTGGCGCGATCTCGATCTGCCTGCCGGCTACCCCGGCTCGCGCGAGAAAATTGAAAAAATTCTCGCGGGCAAACCGCGCCATTGGCTCGATTGGTACGAAGGCCGCTTCGGCAACTTCGAGGGCGGCCCCGGCACCTTCGTTCCATGCAAGCTCACCGAGGATCAGATTCGCGAAGTCAACGCGCTGACCCACGTCGAGAACCAATTGATCGATCAGGCCTGCGGCAGGGTGCTCGCGCGAATCGCCGAGCGCGGATGGGAGCCGCGCACCGACGTCTTCTTCACCACCGATCACGGCGAGCTGCAAGGGGACTTCGGCCTGCTCTACAAGGGCCCCTATCACGTCGACGCGCTGATGCGCCTGCCCATGATTTGGCGGCCCGCGCCGTCGGCCAACATCTCGCACAACGAAGTTGCGGAGCCGGTCGGACAGCTCGATCTCGCACCGACGTTCTGCCAAATCGCCGGCGTCCCCGTGCCCGACTGGATGCAGGGCAAGCCGCTGCCGACCGCGCCCGGCTCCGGCCGCGAGCGCGTCATCACCGAATGGGACAGCCAGTTCAAAGCGATCGGGATGCATCTGCGGAGCATCTACCGCGACGGCTACACGCTCACCGTCTACGAGAAATCGACGCGCGACTACGGCTTCGATCTGTCCGGTGTGCCGCCGGCGTTGGCGCCGCGCGGTGGGATTTTCGATATCCGCTACGACGGCACCGAGGGCGAGCTGTACAACCTGCGCGAAGATCCGATGCAATGGCGCAATCTGTGGAACGATCCAGCGTACGCCAGGCTGAAGTCCGATCTGCGCGCCGACCTGTACGACAATCTCCCGCCCGAGCGTAATCCGAAGCTGCCGGTCGAGGCGCCCGCTTGAAGTACGCGGCGACGATATGGCGTAAACGATGACACCGCTAAAACTCGTGGGCGGCTTCGGCTCGCCCTACTCGCGCAAGATGCGCGCGGTGCTGCGCTTTCGACGGATTCCGTTCACCTGGATCATGCGCGGCTCTCAGGACGACGTCGGCATTCCCGCGGTCCCCGTCGCGCTCATCCCGGTGCTCGTTTTTCCCAACAACGAGGCGATGATCGACTCGACCTTTCAAATCCGGCGGCTGGAAAAACTCTTCCCGCCGCGCTCCATCGTTCCGCCCGATCCCGCGCTCGCGTTTCTGGACGCACTGCTCGAGGACTACGCCGACGAATGGCTCACCAAGCCGATGTTTCACTATCGGTGGAAATACGCCGCCGACATCGACAAGGCGTCGCACGTGCTCGCGCTCGACCGCGATCCGCTCATGAGTCGCGACACGCTGACCAGGATGTCCGGCTACATCGCCGATCGTCAGATCGAACGGCTGCGCGTGGTCGGCTCCAACGACGTGACGACTCCGGTGATCGAGGCCAGCTACCTCCGCTTGCTCGGCCTGCTCGATTCGCATCTCGTCTCCGGGCATCGATTCCTCATGGGCGCGCGTCCCGGCGCCGGCGACTTTGGCTTCTTCGGCCAGTTGAGCCAGCTCGCGCACTTCGATCCCACTCCCGCCGCAATCGCGGCCACCGAGACTCCGCGCGTCGTCTCATGGGTCTCGCATCTTGACGACCTTTCGTCACTCGAAGTCCAGGACGCCGGATGGCTGCCGCGGAAGGATGCAGTCGCCGCGCTCCGCCCGTTCCTCATCGAGGTCGGCCGCGTTTACGCACCCTTCCTGCTCGCCAATGCCCGCGCACTCGCGTCGCATGCCGCCGAAGTCCGATGCGAGATCGACGGCCTGCCCTGGGTGCAGCAGCCCTTCCCGTACCAGGGCAAATGCCTCCGATGGCTCCGCGAAGGCCGCGACGCTCTAAGCTCCTCCGATCGCGCCTTCGTGGACTCCGCGTTGAGAGGCACAGGCGCCGAGGCGATCTTCGGCAACGCCTGAAACCGGCCAAAACGTCCGCTCCGCGTAACTTTTTGACCCGATCCGCCCCGCCCAACGATGGATTCTATTCTCTTGACAGGTATACAAAATGTATAAATACTCTATGACTAGGAGAAGCGAGATATTCTTTATCCAGACTTAACAGAACTGGTCAGAACGAGGCCTGCTGACGAAGATGCCGAATTTCAGGCGGTATCCAGGTCGGCTCAGGACTCTCAGCCGGACGGATGCACCGGCTCAGAGTCTCGAACAATCTAAGTTCAATACGGGGAGGAACACGAACGTGACAGGATTTGCGAAGCCGCAGGCCACGAACGATGAGTTGGCCAGGAACAAGATCTTCGAAGAGTTCTGCCAGGACCAGGCGAGCATCGAGGCCCTGCACGTGACGCCAAAGGAGATGGAGGCGCTTTCGCGCGCATCACTGCTCGGCACGTTGTCCTCCAAACGGGATATCGAGTTCGTGCTGAGTCAGCTCCGGAAACCGTGGATTCGGTCGGCAGAGGCCGAGGCTTCCGTCGCAAACGTAGCGAAGGCCGACAACATGACCGAGACAATTCGCCAGGCTGCTTTGGCTAATCTCCAGAAAGGCCGCTCGGATCGTCGTCACCAGGTATGGCAAGGCATCAAGCTGATCATCGGATGGACCGATTGAGAGCAAACGCGGCGCTGTATTGACCGGGTCACTGCCGCGAACCCAGGTTCGTCTCAATCTCGATCGGAGTCGCTCCAGCCGGGCGCGTTGTTCCAAGCGCTGTCGACTACTTGGCGAGCATCTCGAAGTACGACACGTGTATGAGACCGCGCTGCGTCACGCCGAGCGCCGCCAGAAGCTCATCCACCGCGCCGCGGCTGCGCTCGGGATCGTCGCCGTCCGCTATCACCGCCTCGATCTCGCCGAACGCACCGAGCCGCGCGACCCGGTCGAGATGCAGCCGCACGTTGTCGCGCATCATCAGGGTCCGCACCTTCTCGACCACCGCGACGGTCCCGAGCGCGTCTGCGAGAATTCGCAGGGTCCGCGCCGGCTCGGCGACCGGCACGAGGTCGTAGTTACTCAGCATCAGCGGGCCGCTCTCGCTCCGATGGTAGAAGATTAAGACGGCGCCGCCGTTCTCTTCGCGCAGCTTCAGCTTGCCGTTCGCGACGCGAAAGAAAGTGTCGCGCTGCTCGAGTATCGCACGCCGCGTATATCCGATCGCGACCGCACGCGTCTCGGCGTCGGCCAGATCGATGAGCCGGAATTTCGCTTCGAGGTTCTTCATTTTCAGGGGAAGGGTAAATCACTTTATTGTAATGTGAAACCCGCGGTGGGTTTCGCGCTTCCTTCGGCAGGGGTGACCCCTGCACCCGATGT
>JBOHWI010000494.1:0-4284 GCA_050736675.1 Binatus sp. (SeqCode) | reverse complement strand
GTTGCGACGTAGCTGCTTCGACTCGCAGCGGGCGTCCTGCGAGTTCCCTGCCGTTCATCGTCCGCAGTGCGGCTGCGGCGTCTCCCTCATTCTTCATCTCGACGAATCCGAAGCCGCGCGAGCGCCCGTCGAAGCGGTCGCGCACGATCTCAGCTCGCTCCACTCCGCCAATCTCGGCAAAGGCTTCGCGCAAGTCGCCGTCGCCCAGCGAAAAACTCAGGTTGCCTACGAATAGTCTAACTCCCATCGTCTCACCGTTTGTGATTACTCAGTTAACGCTTCGATCAATAGTCACTGTAATTACTACTCACGACCGCTCCCTCCGCCGCGTTCGACGCGGATCCGTTCACAATCCGCCATCGCGTCGAGCCAGTACGACAACTCCGCAAAGTCCATCCCGCTCAGCTCTTGCACTGATAATCCGGATTGGACGAGGCCTGCGAAGCTCGCTGCGGAGGGCGGTCGAAATTTTCGCCGACTACCTCAGCCTGCAGCGCCATCACGTCCGCCAGCTCCATCTCGAGCACGTCTTCGTACATGAGCTTGCGCCCGTCCAGCCGTGTCAGCTCCGCAATTAGTGCAAATACTACCGCGCTCGCATCTCCTCCCGCCGCTGCCCTTTGTGCCCGCATCAGATCCCGGCCGAGCCCCTTCCGCACCTCGGCGTGGCCGCCTGAAGGTAGCTCGATCGCCCGGATGTCTTGCGTCTCGCGGGCTTCAGCGGCGCCGATTCGTACTCCATTCACTGTGATTTCGCCTTCACCGTTCATTGCTCTTCGCTCCCATCTGCGGCTTCGTCGATATGCTCGGTTAGCCGCCAAGATTCGATCGGAACTTGCCTAGCTGATCGACTCCGCCTACCACGTAGATATTGGCAAATACGTCGTACAAGTATATTTGGACGCCCGCCACGAATAGTTCGCAGTGATAGATACTTACTACCGATGTGGTCTCGACCATTTGATGCTGGCGGAATATTGGACTTCCGGCGTCCTTGAAAATTCCAGTCATCAGGTACACGACGGGCAGTTGCGCAGTCCGGCCCTGGCTGGTGTATTGCTCCAGGTTTCCTCGCGCCTGGAACGAGTGCGTTTGGAAAGGACTGCTCGACATCGTGAGAGTCTCGGCGTCGAACGACGACCACTTGATCTTCGATTCGAGCTTTTCGACTCCCGCCCACAGCTCCGCCGTGCCCGCCATTCCCAGACCCTTGTAGTCGATCATCTTGTGTTTGGGATTGGCGATCTCAATCTCCTCGGCCCGGCCCAGAAGCCCGACGCCGTCGATATAGATATTCGCATTAGTCAGTGAGTTGATTTGGATATTCATCGTGTTCCCCGAGAGTCGAGCCGGCTACGCCGTTGCTCCCGCCGCTACCGTTATCGGACTCGTCTGCCCGAGTTGCTGCAGCAGCGTCACATCTATGAACGCCTCAAAGGTGATTCGCTCCGCGGGCGGAGGAGGCATCACGTCGATGTCGAAGACCAATTGTCCGGCCGCGATCTGGGCGCTGGGATTCTCCGCCGGGTTGAAGCTCGCGGCGCCGGCCACCAACGCGCCACGCTGGATGAGCGATCGGATGAAAGCGTTTGCGCTGGCCAGGATCGCGTCGATCAGCGCGTTCGAGATCGGCTGGTCTATAAACTGGAGCATCGCCAGTTCCACCGATTCCTCGATCGCGTCCATCGTGCGCCGCACCGAGATGAAATTCGCCGGCGTGCTCTCCGACGGATAGGCCGCGCTCCGGTTTCCCCAGACCCGAAGTCCCGTGCCGAACACATTCAACACCGTCACGATGCCCGCCGCATTCAGATTGTTCGTGTCGGACGACGCGTCGAGAATCGACGCATAGAGCTGAACGTCCGGCCCCAGCATTCCATCGACCTGCGTATTGGATGGCGACCACCAGTAGCCTTGCGCCAGATCTTTTGCCGCGATCGCTCCGGCCACCCACTGCGAATACGGCGCGGTCGCCTTCGCATTGAATTGTGAGGGCAGTGGAATCCCCGAGCTGTCGAGCGTGACTCCGGTCGGCACGATCCCCGTGTCGAAGAAGGTCTCCTGCGGATAGCAGAGCACCGTCCGGTTGCTCGAGATTGCGAAGGCGTTGCCCTCGACTCCCCGGTTCGCGATCGCGCTCGTCGCCGAAGTTGCCGGCGGAGAATCGACCAGCGCTATCGCACGAATCCTGTCGGCCATCGCATCGAGTGCGCTCGCAACCGTAGCGTCCTGCGAGTAGCCCGGCGCGATCAGTATCTTGGGAAAGAATCCCATCGTCCCGTAGGTCGTCTGAAAGGCCTGCATCCCCGTGTACACGCCGCTCGTGATTGCCCCGATCACGTCGGCGTCCGTCACCTTCGACGGATCCGCATAGTCAAATGCGATCAACACACTGGCGCCGGCCGCGATATGCCCTCCCGATCCCGCCGGCACGATCGTTATCGCACCATTCATCGCGTCGAGGATGTAGTCAGTGCCCACGGCATACGTAGTACCTGCCGGATTACTAGTGACTACTACATTCGAGACGCCCATATGCCCCAGGTTGATTGCTCCCCGCGCGTTGAACGTGAACGCCGTCGCGCCTATCGCCGTGAAATGCCGGCTCGGATCGAACACGTTGACGACGATTGCCTGCCCCGCGCCTTGCGCCTGGATCGCTGCCAGCGCATAAGGAATCGAGTATCCGCGAACTGGCGGGCCGAATTGCGCCGCGTCGAGTGCCGAGGAAACCAGGGTCGGCGCGTTGACCGCCGCCGCGACCGACGGCGACGCCACCGCCCACGCCGGCGCCGTTCCCACCAAGCCGATCACCGCCGACTTGACCACGGTGACCGGGACCGGTCCGTTAGGTACTTCGATTATCTCCACTCCGTGCAAGAAACTGACTGGCATTTGTCACCTGTTACTCAGTTCGATTCCGCATTACTATTTCCGGCCTAGTTGGTCGGCTCGCTCTGGCCGCTTGTCGCAATAGCCACTTCGGCGTAGGCGTATGCGATCTGCACGCTCTCGCCCGCGGAAATCGCCCCGCCGGAGGTCGCCGTGACGATTCCGTCCGCCCGATCGAGCGAGAAGTCGGCTCCTTGGACCAGGACCGCGCCGCCGGGACCGGTAACGCTCACGGCAAAGACGTTGCCGTGCGGCAGCTGAACCTGCAGGTTCGAATTGAATGTGTACGCCGCCGCGCCCACCGTGATGGACGTCTCGCCGCCTTCTTCCAACGCGATCCCCTTGACGAAGAGCGGGAAAACATCCGGCTGCGACGCTTCGACTGCGACTGTGCTCAATGCGAACGTCGACGCGTACGTCCACACGCCGCCCTGCTTGTCGCGCCTCACAAATTTTTCGCGGACTGGGTACATCTTGCGACAGCCCGGAATTAGATAACCGGTGAGCGCCGTGCGGATACTCTCGATTATCGCGTACGCACCCGGACTCGGTCCCGACGCTTCTCCACCGACCGCCCATCCCAGGTCGCGCATCATCACGTCGATTTCGAACTCGAGTTTGCGTTCCTGGATTATCGCGGCGGTGTCGATCAGCTCGCCGTACTGTGCCCCCTTGTACTTCACCAAAGCCGCGCCCACGCGATGCGTCATGCGCCAGGTCTCAGGCCGATCCGGATAGTGAGCGATCTCGATCGAGCCGATTTGCGAACGCAGCCGATTCACGATCGCGTCTTCGATCGCCGCGATATCGATCTCCGTCGGCGGCGTGAACACGACGCCGTTCCACGGCATGTCCAGCATGGCGCCCATCTCAATAGCCCCTGAGCTTCCCGCGGTTGAAAACGCGATCGGGCCCTTGGATTGTTTCGACGTTGCCGGCCGCCGGTGGCTCCTGGCTGTCGACCGATAGACCGAGAGTGAGCTCCCCGGCCGCGACTTTCGCCAGCATCGCGATGGCGTCGTCGTAACGCTTGCGCGCGTCCTCGAGGTCGTGCAGCGGCCGCAGCGATTGCAGCCGATACATCGCGATATCGGTTGTCAGGCGATTGAGCACAGCCGGCGGCTCGGTCAGCGGAAGCGCGAAACGTCCTTCGATGTATCCGTCGATTTCCGCTGAAGCGTCGGCCAGCGCCTGCGTGATCGGTGCGTCGTTCACCGTAGTCGCTGTTGGATCTTCATTAGTCAGTTGAACGAGATCTCGATTAGGGTACCGGTTGATCACGTCTTGTGCGGTCGCGTAGCTCACTGTCGTAACCTCATCGCACGGGAAGTGACTATTCCTGCTGTAGCTTTCTCCGCGGGCGGCAGGCTATTCGCCTGCGCCCGCGGAGAG
>JBOHWI010000493.1:0-3125 GCA_050736675.1 Binatus sp. (SeqCode) | reverse complement strand
ATCCCGTGGTGATTTTTCTCGACGCGTCCGATGACGTGCTCGCGCGCCGCTACTCTGAGAGCCGCCGACCGCATCCGATGGCGGCGAGCGGAGCGACGGTCGCCGAGAGTATTCGCGCCGAACGCCTCGCGCTGGCCGAGATGCGCGAGCGGGCCAATCGCGTGATCGACACGACCACGCTCACGGTCCACGAATTGCGCGAAGTGGTCACGGCAGCCGTGTTGGGTGCGAACGCGGACTCGCGAATGTCGGTGTCGATCGTGTCGTTCGGTTACAAGTACGGCCTGCCAGTCGGGATGGACGTCGTGCTCGACGTGCGCTTTATTCCGAATCCGTTTTTTGTCCCGGAACTCCGCCCGCTGACCGGAACGGACCCGCGCGTGCGCGAGTACGTGATGGCGCAGCCGGAGTCTCGACGGTTTATCGACGAGCTCGGCCGCCTGTTCGATTTTCTGATTCCGCTCTATCGGCGCGAAGGTAAGAGTTACCTGACGGTCGGCCTCGGATGTACCGGCGGACGCCATCGCTCGCCCGTGCTGGCGCGCGAATTGATGAAGCGTCTGAAGAACGGCGGTTTCGCCGGCACCGTGCGCGACCACGACATCGCGCGTTAGTTGCCGGCCCGCTCAGTTCATGATGCTGCCGCAATCGACGTTCATCGTCTGACCGGTTATCCCAGCCGACGTGTCGAGCGCGAGGAACAACGCGACGCGCGCGACTTCTTCCTCAGTCGCCATTCGATTCATCGCGGCCTGCGACACGAACGCCGCCCTGATCTGCTCGTAGGGTTGCTTGAGCGCTTCGGCTCGCGCGCGCATCACGCGTTCGATTCGCTCGCCCTCGATCGCGCCGGGGCAAATGCAGTTGCATCGGATCCCGCGCTGACCCCATTCGCCGGCTATCGTTTGCGTAAGCCCGATCATCGCCCACTTCGCCGCCGCGTACGGCGAGCGCAGCGGAAAACCGCGCCGTCCCGCACCCGACGAGATGTTGATGACGTTGCCGGACCGCTGCTTGTCCATCGTCGGCAGCACCGCCCGCGTCGCCAGCCACGTCCCGGTCAGGTCGATGTCAATGGTCTCCTGCCACTCTGCCAGCGACATGTCGGTAATCCGTTTGGTCGGTCCCGAGATGCCGGCGTTGTTGACCAGGATGTCGATGCGGCCGAACGCCTTCACTGTCTCAGCCGCCATCGTCGCACAATCGGCTTCCTTGGAAACGTCGGTGTGGACGTAAATGGCGCGGGCGCCGATGCGCTCGAGCTCGGCGCAGGTCTGCTTCATCGGCTCGATCGAGCGCGCGGCGAGAACAATCTTTGCGCCGGCCGCGCCGTACTTGAGCGCGATCTGTTTGCCTATTCCGTAGCCGCCGCCGGTGACGATTGCGACTTTATCCGAGAGTTCGTTCATGAAGATCGTCCTTCGCGATTTAAGGTTCTGTGACTGCGCCGACTTTAGTAGCATCGCGACCTGCCGACAACGCGCACGAGAAGCCTTGTCTCACTGCGCTGCCGCCCAATATCATTTAGGGCTCATGGCCGCCGTCAATCCAATCGGAACTCGACCGGACAAGCCGAGCGTTAGCAGCTCGCGGCTGATGAATTTCGTAAAGGCCGCGATAATCGCGATCATTGTCGGCGGTTCAGTCTGGCTTCTGATTGCGCATTCCGAATGGTTCACCGATCCCGCGCTGGTCAAATCCCAGGTGATTCAGTGGGGCGCGTGGGGTCCCGTCGTCTATATGTTGTTGTACGCCGTGGGACCGTCGTTCCTGGTGCCCGGCGCGGTGATGACGATAGCCGGAGGGCTGGCGTTCGGCACCACGTGGGGATCGGTGTACTCGCTCATCGGGGGCGACGCCGGTGCGATCATTGCGTTTGCGGCGGGTCGATTTCTCGGCCAGTCGTTTGTCGAGCGGATTGTCGGCGAGCGATTCCAGTCGATGCTGCAGAGAATCGCTAAGCACGGCTTCCAGATAATTCTCTACCTGCGGTTCGTGCCCGTGATTCCGTACAACGCGCTGAACCTGCTGGCAGGCGCGTCTCCGATCACATTTTACGATTATTTTTGGGCGACCATGATCGGAATGATTCCGGGGACGATCTTATACGCCTTTCTGGGCGACGCACTCTGGCATCCGATGTCGCCGAAGTTCTTCCTCGCGCTGCTGCTGATCGGCGCGTCGGTCGGATGCGGTGAGCTTTACCGCCGCTGGACGCGAGTTAAAATCGACGACTAGCGCGGCCGCCGAACTTTTGCGCTGACTGGTCTCGCTCGAACCTCATCAATGTCACCCAAGCATCCATATGACGCGCACCCGGTGACGCTCGACAACGCGAGCGCTGCGGAAATGTCCACCGTCGAGCGGCTCAAGCATGCGAGCGAAGGACTCTTCTACGTGCACTCGACGCATGAGAGCCGTCACACGATGCGCTCGGAGATCGACGCGCTGAGCCGGCGCGATGCCGAGACGATCACCGAGCACGCCAAGGAAATCGCGAAGCACTTCGGCATCTACAAGCAGCGCGAGCGCAATGAGAGCGGCAAGAAGGACGGCGACTTCATTTTCATGGTGCGGGTAAAGAATCCTGCCGGCGGTGAGCTCACGCCGGCGCAATGGCTCGCGCTCGACGAGGCCGCAGATCGCTACGCCGACGGCAGCCTGCGCCTGACGGCGCGCCAGGGAATCCAATTCCACTACGTGCGTGGGCACAATCTGCGTCCGCTGATTCGCAAGATCAACGCCGGCCTCAGGGACAACGGCTACCAGCTGACGACGCTCGGCGCGTGCGGCGACGTCAATCGCAACACGGTCGCGAGTCCGATCGACGATCTGGATGCCGAGCTTCCGCTCGATTCGCGCGAACTGGCGCACGCGGTGGCGCGCGAGATGGCGCCGCGGAGTTCGGCCTACTACCAGGTCTTCCTCGCCGACCAGAACGGACAACAGCTAGCACCGCTGAACTCGGAAGAGCCCATTTACGGCGCGCAGTACCTGCCGCGCAAGTTCAAGGTCGGCTTTGCGCATCCGCACGACAACAGCGTCGATCTGCTGACGCAGGACGTGGGCTTCCTCCCGCGCATCGATAGAATTTCCCGCGAGGTCACGGGCTATGACCTCTACAG
>JBOHWI010000492.1:0-3530 GCA_050736675.1 Binatus sp. (SeqCode) | reverse complement strand
CGTCGGCCCGGCCCATATTATTAATCAAACGCGCAAACGTCCCGCACTGGTTGCGCACGGCGGCGCCGGCAACGCGGGACCAGGCGTCGAGCGCCCGGAACGACGGCGCGCGATGATGGCGGCGATGCGCCTTGGCGCGAGGATTCTGCGGACCAATGGCAGCGCGCTCGAAGCTGTGGTCGCGACGGTCGCGGCGCTCGAAGATCATCCGCTGTTTAACGCCGGTTACGGCTCGCTGCTCAACTCAGAAGGCAACGTCGAGATGGACGCCTCGGTGATGTTCGCCGAGCCTGTTTTTTCAGACTCCACACCTTCCGGCAGACGCTCCGGTCGAACCCGTGCCGGCGATACCGACTACACAGTCTCGGCCGGTGCGGTGGCGGTGGTCAGCCGCGTGCGAAATCCGATCATGCTGGCGCGCGCCGTGATGGAACACTCGCCGCACATCCTGATGGCGGGGCCCGGCGCGGAGAACTTCGCGCGCAAGGTCGGCATCCGGCTGGTGCGTCCAGAGGAAATGATCACCGAGCGTGCGCGCGAGCGATGGCGCGCGCGAAAGCAGCAGGCGGGCATGCTCGAGGCCGATGCTGCCGCGCGCGCTGCGATGGGCCACGGCACGGTGGGCGCGGCGGCCGTCGACGTGCGCGGCGGAATCGCGGCGGCGACTTCGACCGGCGGCGTGCCCGGTAAACTGTTCGGACGCGTGGGCGATTCCGCGCTGATTGGCGCGGGCACTTTCGCGCACGCATTCGGCGCCGCCTCCGCAACCGGGCAGGGCGAGGCGATCATCATGACGGCGCTGTGCCGCGAGGCAGTTTTTTCATTGGTGGAAGGCTCGCCGCAGACGGTCGCGCGCGAGGCAGTTCTCGAGATGATCGACGCGACAGGTGCGGAGGCCGGGGTGATCCTGATCGACCGGCGAGGCAGAATCGGATACGCGCACAACGCCGCCTCGATGCAGGTGGCGCGATACGATGCCGCAGGCGGCCTGCGCCACCTGTGGCTCGCGCCGATCGCAACGGCCCGCCGTCCGTGATTCCCGATCAGCCCGATACCGCGAGTCGCGCCACGCTGCGACCCACTGCGCTGGCGATCGCCTCGTTGTTCGCGTTTATCGTTCTCGTCCAGGGAATCAGCGCGCCGTTTCAGAAGGACGCGGAGCCGCAATCGGCCGAATGGATTCAAAGCATCGTGCGCGATGGGCACTGGCTGATACCGCATGACGCGTACGGCTATACCGATCGCAAACCCCCGCTGTTCTATTGGCTCTCCGCGATAGTCGCCGACGCGACCGGCGGCACCGTCGACGAAGTCCGCGCGCGCGCGGTGTCCGTCGTGGCAGGGACCGCGCTCGCAGTAACCGTGCTCGCGTGGACGGTCGCCAACGTCGGCGCAACCGAAGGATGGCTCGCGTTTCTGCTGATGCTCGGCACTTACGGATTCGCGTCGCGCGCGACGGAAGCGCTGACCGACATGCTGTTGACGTTTCTGCTGTTCGCCGCGTACTCGGCGATTTATCCGCTACTCGATGCGCCCGCATCGTCTGGTTCTAAGCGCAGGAAAATCGTCGTGGGCGCGTTACTCGGGCTCGCGATCTTGACCAAGGGCCCGGTTGCGATCATGCTGTGTGCGCTCGCCGCGTCAATGTTTTTACTGATTGAGCGGCGCAGCCTCGTCTCGATTCTGCGCAATCGGTGGCCATGGCAAGTCGTCGCGATTGCGATCGCGATCGGCGCGGTCTGGTACGTGCCGGCCGCAATCGTCGGCGGGCACAAAATCGTGCGGATCATTTTCGCGGAGAATTTCGGACATTTCATGCCGGCCCGGCTCGGCGGTACGGGCGAGAGTTATCGACCTTTCTACTACATAGCCGCGCGCCTGCTTGGTGGTGCATTCCCGATGACGCTGCTGATCCTGCCGGCCGCGCTCGCCTTCTACACCGCCGAGATTGCGACGGAGAAGCGCCGCGCGGTGATCTATCAAGTCAGCATGTCACTCGCGGTGCTGTTGTTTTTCTCGATCGCAAGCGTCAAGCGCGACGATTATATTCTGCCCGCGATTCCGGGAATCGCGATCCTATGCGCATCGGTGTTCACGCTGAACGTTCGCGGTGCGGCGTCGAAACTGCGCGACGTAATGGTCGGTCTATTGGCGCTCGTGCCGATGTTCGCAGTTCTTCTCGTCGTGTTGGTTCTCCCCACCGATTCTGGATTCAAACTTCAATCCAGCGACGCTGTCTACTACGCAATCTTCCTTGGCCTGGTCGGGATAATGGCGAAAATGCTTTACCTCGGATTTCCCATTGCCTGGTTGGTCGCTATTGCGGTCGCGGTATTTGGGCTTTTCCAGAGGCGCGCGATCGTAAGCGGCTTCGCGTTCGGTCTCATTGCACTTCTCCTGAGTCTGTTTTGGACCGCAGAACTCCGGCCCATTGCTGCGGCGGAGCGCAGTCTCAAGAGGTTCGTTCCGGTCGTCGCCGAGCACGTCGAGGGCGATCAGTTGTGTATTCCCGGAGGCATCAACTACGAGCTGTCGTATTATTATGGCGCCGCGGTTCCTGATCTTAAGAATCCTAAATGCGACTATCTCATCGCGACCCCGCGCGAGTTGGATGCGATGACGCCTGAATATCGAGCACGCCTGAAGCTGATCGCGAAGTCCAATCTGGTCGGTGGCGGTGGGCCGCCCGCGCTATTTGAAATTTCGCCCGAAGCCGCTAAATAGATCTATCGATGGACCGCCAGGAACAGGCCGAGCATGCGATGAGCGCGCTAATGCGCTTCATCGTCTCGCTCATCCTCCCCGTCTGGGCGCTCGCGATGCTCGCGCTCGGAATCGAGTATCGCTCGCTCTGGTGGCTCGCATGCGGCCTCGCAGTCGGCGCGATCGGACTTTTGCTACTCGTCGGCAACCCGCTGGCAGCGGCCGTCCTGGACATCCGCGAGCGCTGGCGGAATTAGAACGCGGGGCGCGCAGCCCCGCTTTAATTGCGGGCCGTTCCACGGCAGGATATTCTTTCCGTAGATGCCGATTTTCGAATATGAATGCGCGCGATGCGGCCTGATAAGCTCGCACGTCGTGATGGGTTCTTCCCGCCGCCGCCAGCGTCTCGGATGTCCGCAGTGCAAGTCGGCGCGGCTGCGGCGCGTGATGTCGTCGTTCGCGGTGGTCGAGACTGAGGCGTCGCGCCTGGCTAGTTTCGACGCGTCGAAGCCGCGCGACGATTCTTTCTATCGCGACTCGCGCAACGTCGGACTGTGGGCAAAGAAGCGGGCCAGGGAGATGGGCGTCGATCTCGGGTCGAAGTTCGAAGCGACGGTCGAGAAAGCTCGCAGCGGCAAGCTGATCAAGGAGATGACCTGAGGCGGGAACATGGCGAATGACAACAAGGACCGGCTGGGCAGCAAGCTGCACGACGTCGAGAAGGCGCGCGAAGATCAGTGGGCGCGGCAGCGCGATACCGATTTGATCGAGAAGATGCGCAAGCGGCTGAAGCAGACCGCTTGTCCGCATTGCAAAGAGTTCCTGGT
>JBOHWI010000491.1:0-2355 GCA_050736675.1 Binatus sp. (SeqCode) | reverse complement strand
CGCTTGCGACGAACGCGAGGCCGAGCAGACTACTCGGCCTTGGATAGCGTAACTTCCTCACCCTTCTGCTTGAGCCCCAACCGTCCTGCGATTTCGTCCAGCACGCCGTTGACGAAGCGCCCCGACTCGATGTCGCCGTAGCATTTCGCCAGCTCGATTGCTTCGTCGATCGTAACGCGGGCCGGAATGTCCTCCATCCTGAGCAATTCATAGAGCGCGATTCGCATGACGTTGTGATCGACGCGCGACAGGCGCTTGACCGACCAATGCTCGAGCGCGTCGGCCAGATGCTTGTCGAGCGCCGGTTGCTCGCGGCGCACTCCTTCCATCAACTGGACGGCAAACTTGCGCGCGCTGTCCTCAGCCGGAAAACTCTCGAACAGGGCGGTGAGATCGTCGCTGCTGGCGCCGCCGCAGATATCGATCCGGTAAAGGGCCTTGAGCGCAAGCTCGCGCCCCTGATGTCTTAATCCCATTGCAATTCAACAGTCACAGGCCGCGGCATGGCGGCGGCTTACACTCTTAAGTGATCAGCTTCAGTTCCGAAAATAGATGGCCGAGTTTTTCTTTCTTGGTTTTCAGGTATCCGATATTTCCCGCGTGCGGCGTGACTTCGATCGGCACGCGCGAAACGTTTACGCCGTAGTGCCGCAGGCTCTCTAACTTGTGCGGATTGTTGGTCAGCAATTGCACCTCGCCGACGCCGAGGTCGCGCAGTATTTGCGCGCCGATTCCGTAGTCGCGCAGGTCCTCGTCGAAGCCGAGATGCAAGTTCGCCTCGACCGTGTCCATCCCCTTGTCCTGCAGCGCGTAGGCGCGAATCTTGTTCCCGAGTCCGATTCCGCGGCCCTCCTGATGGAGGTAGATGATCACGCCGGCGTCGGCTTCGAGAATCCGGCTGACCGATTCCTGCAACTGCTCGCCGCAGTCGCATCGCGCCGATGCAAACACGTCGCCGGTCAGGCACTCCGAATGGAGCCGAACCAGCGCGGAACGGCCGCCACCGACCTGGCCCTTGACCAAGGCCAGATGCTCGCGGCCATCGACCACGTTGCGAAAAACCAGCGCCTGCAACACGCCGCCCTCGACGGGAAACGGCTGTTCAGAAACGCGCTGCACGAGAACTTCATTCGTCAGGCGATGCGAAACGAGTTCCTTGACAAACACCATAGGCAGCGAATGACGACCGGCGAACTCGCGCAGTTCCTTCAGCCGCGCGGCCTCGCCGTCCTCGCGCAGAATCGTGCACAGCGCTGCGACCGGACTTACGCCCGCAGAACGCATGAGATCCACCGCGCCCTCGGCGCGCCCGATTCGCTCCATCACGCCGCCGCTCAGCGCCATCAGCGGCAAGATGTGCCCGGGCATGACGATGTCGTCGTGGCGGGATTCGTCGAAGGCGACCACCGATATTACGCGCGCGCGATCGCCGGCCGAAATGCCGGTCGTCGCGCCTTCCCGCGCATCGATAAGCACGCCAGCCTGCTCGTTCGAATCGCCGTTGTCGGTTGAAGGCTGGAGCGGAATGCCCAGAGCGCGGAAACGCTTTTCGGGAATCGCGACGGAAATGACGCCGCGCGCCTCGCGCGCCATGAAATTAATGTCGTCGGGCGTGATTTTCTCGGCCGCCATCACGAGGTCGCCCTCGGCGTCCTCGCGCTCCTCCGCGATCATCACGACCGGCTTTCCGTCGCGCAGCGAGGAGAAAATTTCTTCTAAAGAAGGCGGAGTCATGTTATTCAATTCAACAATCGCGATATTATCACCGGCCCGCCAAGCTAACCAGTGCGGACCTTGCGCGCGACGATATGCCCTTCAAGCAACCAGTCTTCGCCAACCGGGCGCGCCGACAAATCGACAAGAGTCAGCGCGTCGCGCATCGTTCGCGCTTTCATTCCTTCGATCGCGGACAGACCTGCGCCGAGGACCTTCGGCGCGACGAAGAACGCCACTCGATCGATGATGCCGGCATTGAGCGCGGAACCCGCGAGATTCGCGCCACCTTCGATCAACACGCGGCACCATCCGCGATGCCCAAACTCGAGCATCAACCGATCCAGTTCGATTATTCCGCCATGCGTCGCGACTGCAATCACCTCGACCCCGCGCCGCTCGTATCTGCGGCGGGCGAGCGCGAGATTGGCCGGCGTAGTCACGAGGATAGTTGATGCCTTCGAGCGTTGCCGATATACGCGCGCCGTCGGCGGCGTGCGCAGGCGCGCGTCGACGACGACGCGCACCGGATCGCGGCCACCGGCGACCCTGCAGGTCAGGCGCGGATTGTCAGCGATGACGGTGCCCGCGCCGACCACGACGGCGTCGCATTCGCGACGCCATCGATGCACCAGTTCGCGC
>JBOHWI010000490.1:0-9443 GCA_050736675.1 Binatus sp. (SeqCode) | reverse complement strand
GCACAACGACCGTCCGGTTCCCCTTCCCACGTGGGAAGGGGTTAGAGGTTAGGTTCCTCTGCTCGCCTTCCGGCGCCCGCTGCCGCACTCTCGCTGCCAACGCCACAAACTTCTCCGCCGGCCAATTCTTCGCCGCACTCCCGCTGCCGGGAAAAATCACAACTAGATTAGAGCTGGCGCACTTCGATTGCTCCAATGCGCGGGCGCCTGCCGCCAGATCATCCGCCGTCGGTTCGAGCCGCGAGTCCACCGGCGAAACTGTCGCATCAATCGCTCGCAAGTATGCCTCCGATACATGCCCTTCGCCGCCCGGCCGGAACGGATGAAACGAGACCTCGGCATCGGTCGCCGCCGCCAATCGCGCGCGAAAACGAAGATCGTCCGACGCGAAGAACGAATAGATACGATCGAAATCCGTAAAGAACCGCCGCGCGTCCGGATGCACAGAGAGCTCGTCAGCGAACAACGCGCCGACCTCGCGAGCGTCGATCGAGTGCGCGCGCGCGACGACAGTCCTCCTAACCACCAGCCGCGCCAACTCCAACCGCGCCATCAACTCGACCGACGCCCTCGGATGCCGCCGCGAAATCGCTACCAGCGCCGGCATCAGACACATCAGATCGCCTAGCGCCCCCGGGAAAATAACGAGCACGCGACGTATCGTGCGATTCAGGTTTCTGCCTCCGACTTGAGGGGGGGTGAACTTTTCAGCCTGATGCATCCGCGCTGAACACGCTACTAGATCCAATATGGACTGCGGTCACAATACTTCGCGCTCACCCGATCACTCAGGGCAACACGCCCGCTTCGCTAAACACAAATTTGACGGAACGAAACGACCGATAGTGGTACCCTCTTTATCAACCCACTACAGGTGGTATAAATCGCTCTGTTCTGCCCGATCGACCCCTCGCGATTTGCGCGCGATTAACACTGGGTGCAGGGGTTACCCCTGCCCAATGAAGTGTGAAACCCAGGATGGGGTTTCGCATTCAATCAAAATGAGTAGTCTTCTTTTTTCAAGATTCGCAACCGCCATATTTTCTGGATAGAATCGCCGCCATGCCTATCAGCGTCGCGCAATCGCCCCTTGAACTTATCGGCAATACGCCAGTCGTGAAGCTCAATCGGATTCCTGGAAAAAACGACGCCGAGATTTGGGCGAAGCTCGAGAACTTCAATCCCGGCGGCAGCGTCAAGGACCGGATTTGCCTCGCGATGATCGAGGCCGCCGAGAAATCCGGGCAGCTCAAGCCCGGCGACACGATTGTCGAGCCGACCTCCGGCAACACCGGCATCGGGCTGGCGCTGGTCGCCGCCGTCAAGGGCTACAAGCTGATCCTCACGATGCCCGACACGATGAGCGAGGAGCGCCGCTCGTTGCTGGTCGCGTATGGCGCCAAGCTGGTGCTGACGCCCGACACGCGCGGGATGCATGGCGCGATCGCCAAGGCCGAGGAGCTGTGCCGCGAGAATCCGAACTACTTCATGCCGCAGCAGTTCAGTAACGCCGCCAATCCCGACATCCACTATCGATGCACCGGGCCGGAGTTGCTCCAACAGTTCAAGCGCATCGACGCCTTCATCGCCGGCGTCGGCACGGGCGGTACGATCACGGGCGCGGGCCATTACCTGCGCGAGCACCTCAACCAGAACGTACTGATCGTTGCCGTCGAGCCGAAGAACTCGCAGGTGTTGTCGGGCGGCGAGCCTGGCTTTCACAAGATCCAGGGCATCGGCGCCGGCTTCGTGCCGAGCAATCTCGACACCAAAGTTTACGATGAGGTGATCGCCGTCAGCGACGAGGATGCGACCCTGTTCTCGCGCCGGCTCGCGCGCGAAGAAGGGCTCCTGGTCGGCATCTCGTCCGGCGCACACTGTTACGCGGCCTTACAGGTAGCCAAACGGCTTGGCAAGGGCAACATCGTAGTCGTGGTTTTCTGCGACACGGGCGAGCGCTACCTGACCACCGATCTTTTCCGGGCCGAGGGAATTTGACGACAACCAAAGCTGGTTCGATGGGCACAACGGAAACGAAAATGCTCGACGCGAAACTCGATCGGATGCGCGCAATATTCGCGCCGATGCGCACTCTCATCGTGGCCTTTTCCGGCGGCGTCGATTCCACTTTCGTGCTCAAGGTCGCCCACGACATGCGGGGCGATTCCGTGCTCGCGCTCACGACGACGTCGCCGACGATGCCCGACGAGGATCGCGACTCGGCGCTGGCGATGGCTCGCCTCATAGGCGCGCGCCACCTGATAGTCGAATCCAACGAGCTCGAAATTCCCGGCTACGCGGCCAATCCGCTCAACCGGTGCTACCTGTGCAAGCACAACCTGTTCACGGTGTGCGAGGCCAAGGCTGCCGAGCTTGGCATCGACCAGATTGTGGACGGCCTCAACCTCGACGACCTGCACGACTACCGCCCCGGGATGCAGGCCGCCAGTGAAAAACGCGTGCGCCATCCGCTGGTCGAAGCCGAAATGACCAAGGCCGACGTGCGCGAGCTCTCGCGGGCGATGGGGTTGCCGACCTGGGATCGTCCGGCGTCGCCGTGCCTGTCGTCGCGCTTCCCATACGGCACCGAGATAACGCCGGACGGCCTGGCGAAAGTCGCGGCGGGCGAGAAGCTGCTTCATTCGATGGGCTTCGCGGTCGCGCGCGTGCGCTATCACGGCGACGTGGCGCGGCTCGAGCTCGAGCAACGCGAGATCGCGCGCGTCTTCGAGCCGTCGATTCGCGAAACCATCGACCGCGAGTTCAAAAAAATCGGCTTTCGCTTCGTCGCGATCGATCTGAAGGGCTTTCGCTCCGGCTCGCTCAACGAGGGCCTGATTACGAACGCGCCGGAACCGGCGAGTCCCCTTCGCCCGCCGCGCAGTCAAGTTTGACGGTATGGCTGATCACCCAATCGTCGATTCGTCGCGGCTGGGTGCCCCTCGCTCGTCGATGCGTTCTGCTCCCGGCCGGTTCGTGTCTGCGGGCCCGAGCGGCGCTGCAGCCGGCCTCTCCGGCGCCGCGCTCGCCGCCGTGGCCAGCGCGTTGCTCTTCGAGCTGGCGGCCGCGCAGCCCGCGCTTTATCCATGCGCGATCTTCGCACCCCTGCCCATTCTAGCGGTCGCACCCGAAATCCGGACCGATACTGCCGCGCAGCTCGCATTCCTGGCCTATCTCGTCGGCAATCTCGTGAGCTGGGGCGGCGAGAGCTTCGCCGTACCGCTGATGACGATGTTCGCGGCGCACGTGGCCGGCGCGGTCGTGTTCGCGGCCTTCGTGGCGTGCGCGACCGAGGCGACGCGGCGATGGTCGGGGATACTGGCCGCGCTGGTCTTCCCGACCTTTGAGACCGCCTTTTACTTCACGCTTTCCGGCGTTTCTCCGCACGGTACCTGGGGCAGTCCCGCCTACTCGCAAGTTAGTTTCGTGCCGTTGCTGCAGACCGCGTCGTGGCTGGGCCTGTGCGGCGTGATGTTCATAATGTCGCTGCTGCCGGCAGGGCTGGCGGTCGCATGGTATCGCCGCCGATGGAACATGGACTGGATGCCTCCCGCGATGATGGCGGTCGGCGTCTTTGCGCTCGCTGTTCTGCTTGGATGGTTCCGCATGATTCTGACGCCCACCACACCGTCGGTGCGGGTCGCAGTGATTGCCAGCGAAGGTCTGATACCCGAGTCCGAGTCCACCGACCCGAGTGACGCCGCCGACATCATGGCGCAGTACGCGAAGATGGTGCGCAAGGTTGCCGCCGAAGGTGTGCAGGTCGTCGTCTTGCCGGAGAAGGTCATCGGCGTTGCCCCAAGCTACGAATGGGATGTCGTCCAGGGATTCCAGCGAATCGCAAGCATGTCGCATATATGGCTGGTGGTCGGGCTCAACCAAATCGGGCGCACGCCAAAGCGGAATATCGCCGCCGTCTTCGGTCCCGACGGCAAAGTCGTAGTCGCCTACGCCAAGCATCATCTGCTTCCGAGTCTCGAATCGGACTACAAGCCAGGGTCGAAGCCGGCTATTTTCGACGCGCCCTGGGGACGCACCGCAGTGCTTATTTCCCAGGACCTGGATTTTCCGGCCACCGCGCGCGAACTTGCGGCCCATGACGTGCGCATTGTGATGGCGCCGGCGTCGGATTGGAGAGGCTCGGAACTGATTCATCAGCGGATGGCGGTCGTGCGCGGCGTCGAATTCGGCTTCTCGCTCGCGCGCGCGGCGCGCGGTGGCGTGGTCTCGGCCAACGATTCCCGCGGCAGACAGATCGCGGCGACCGCCCCCGTGCGCGGCGAAGACACTATCGCGACCGCCAACCTGCCGCTCGGCGCAGGCCGAACGATCTACTGGTACGGTGGCGATTGGTTCGGTCATCTTTGCCAGATATTGACGATCCTGCTGATGCTGCGCCTTGGCGTGAGCGTCTTGACCGCCGCACAAACTCGCCGGCGCGGGGCGGCCAAGCGGGTAACGCCGAGCGGGGTTGTTTCGGTCGACCTAGTCAACCCGGGGCAAGAGGTCGAGCAAGCGGCGGATGACGATCGAATCTACCGGGCTCCACCGCGAAGCTAGCGGGCTCTCTGATCCCTCGCCCGTTATTTTACCGGAGAGGTTAGGTGAGGGTTCCGCCGATCCAGCACAGCGCGAAAGAAGGGAGAGGTTATTTTCGCGCCGCGATGATTGCTTCGACGATAGCCAAATCCGACGGCGTCGTGATCTTGATGTTCGCGGTCGAGCCTTCGACCACCTCGACGCGAACTCCTCTGCGCTCGACCAGATCGGCGTCGTCAGTCGCGACGATTCCCTCGCTGAGCGCGCGTCGATGCGCCGCGACCAGCAGCTCGCGCCGAAATGCCTGCGGAGTTTGCGCTTGCCATAGCCCCGCCCGCGCGACTGTCGCCGCGATCGCTTTGTCCTCGCCTGCGACACGCTTCAAGGTGTCGGCCACCGCTATCGCCGCGATCGCACCACCGGCTCGCGCCGCCGCGGTGAGGCACGCCTCGAAAATTGCCGGCGTCGCCAACGGACGCGCCGCGTCGTGCACGATCGCCAGCTCGCTCTCCGCGCTCGTGAGCTCCAGCGCGATTCGAACCGAATCCTGACGCTCGATACCGCCCGGCGTTATCTTGACCGGTACGCCGAGCCCGGCAGCCGCGGCTTCCGCGCGCGCCGCACTTTCGAATCCCTCAGGCACAGCGATCACGACTTCGCCAATCGAACTAACTTGGGCAACGACGCCGAGCGAATACGAGAGCATCGTGCGCCCGCTGATCTTCACGAACGCCTTGGGCAGGTCCGACCCAAGCCGCACGCCGCCGCCCGCCGCGACGATGATTGCCGACGCCCTCAATTCAGCGCCGCCGCGTCGCCGGCGTTTGCAATGAAACTTGCGATAGTTCCGATCACCGCCACGTCAACATGACCCGGCGTGTCGTATTCGGCCGGTCCGGGCTTGCCCGTGCCCGCGATGAACAAATGGTTGAGAGCAGGAAACGTCTCGACCCGCAGCTTCGCGTCGCCCTTGAGGCCGTTCTGCCAGATGCGGATGTCTTCGTCGATTACCTGGTAGTCGCGCGCGCCGTGCAGGATCAGGAGCGGTACGTCGAGGCTGCGTGCGATCGCGACTTCGTCGCGCGCGTCGAGGTCGTAGTAGTACGAAGCCGGCGCGCCGAAGAAATATTGCGTCGGCGGCATCTTGTGCGTCGAGATTTCATTTGCCTGCCTCTCCAGCTCCGCGAGCTCCTTGGACGACGCTTGGCCCAAGTATCTCATTTGCTGGACGATGATGGCCGGCAGCTTGCGCGCGCTCGGCGCAAGCAGCACGATGCCCGCGATCTGACCGGCCTTCTTCGCCACTTCCGGCGCCATCACGGCGCCCAGGCTATGCCCCACGACGAAAATCCTGCCGTGCGCCACCTCGGCCCGCGCCCGCAGCAACGCTACTGCCGCCACACCGTCCTGGATGACCTCTTCATTCACGGTGGTCTTCTGTGGATCGAGCGTCTTGTAGGCGTAGGTTCGTTTGTCGTAGCGGAGCACGACGATTCCGCGCGAGCTCAGTCCTTCGGCCAGATCCTTGAAGACGTGGTTCGCGCCGATGGTCTCGTCGCGATCCTGCGGGCCCGATCCCGCCAGCAGCACCGCCGCGGGAAAGCGTCCGCCACCGATCGGAATGGTCAGGGTGCCCGGCAGCTTCCACGGATCTGCGCCGACGGTCACCGCTTCCGAACGGAACTTCGCCGCGTCGGCATAGGGCGGCGAGGTCGCCGGCGCCGATGCCCCCGACTCCGGCATAGGCCTGAAGTACAAACCTGCGATCTCGTCGCTCTGCGGCCGGACCGACACCTGTCGAGAGCAGCTTGCCGTGCTCGAAGCTCAGCTCGACGCCGACCACATCGATTCCCGCCATCTGGCCGCGCTGAACGATTTTCCATTTCTCGAGCTTGCCGCTCTGGGCGACGATCTGAAGCCATATGGTCGAGAGTTGATCGGCGGATAGCGCAGCCTTCATCGCGGGATCGAAATGCTCCGTCGCCTTGGTGAACTCCCGGTCGCGCAGCGCGGTGAACAACTCATCGACGCGCGAGTCAGTGCTCGCATTCGCCGGGCGTGATCCGGCCATAACCGCCTCCAGCACGAAAATTGCCACCAATGCGATTGCGCGCCTGCGCGGGTTCGACATGTTTGCGAGAGTCGCACACGGAATCATCGCCTTCAACAGAGTCGGGTCGCGGTCACTTCGGCGCCGCGGTTGTCGCGCTCCCCGCGTTTGCGATGAAACTTGCGATCGCCTCGATCACAGCCACGTCAACATGCCCCGGCGCGAAGTACTCGGCCGGCGTCGGCTTGCCCTGGCCCGCGATGAACATATGATTGAGCGAGGGCAGCGTTTCGACCTGAACCTTGGCGTCGCCCTTGAGGCCGGTTTGCCAGTCGCGAATATCCTCATCCACCACCTGGTAGTCGCGCGAGCCGTGCAGAATCAGGATCGGCAGGTTGAGGCTGCGCGCGATCGCAATTTCGTCCCGCGCGTCGAGGTCGTAGTAGTACGACGCCGGCAGCCCGAAGAAAGGTTGCGTCGCCGCCATCTTGTGCGCCGAAAGTTGGTCCGCCTGCTGCTTGATCTCGTCCAGTTGCGCGGGTGATACCTCTCCCAAAAATCGCGCCTGCTCGACCATCAGCTGCGGCAGCTTGCGCCCCAACGGCGCCAGCATCACGATCCCCGCAATCGGGCCCGCCTTCTTCGCGATCTCCGGCGCGAGCATCGCGCCCAGGCTGTGCCCGACGATGAAGACCCGGTCGCGCGCCACGTCGCGCCGCGCGCGCAGCAGCCGCACGGCCTCGATTGCGTCCTCGATGACCTCCGCGTCCACAGTGAGCTTCTCCTGATCCAGTTTGCGGTACGCATAATTGCGCTTGTCGTATCGCAGCACGACTATCCCGCGTGAGCTGAGACCCTCGGCGGGTCGGCGAACGGATGATTGGCGCCGACCGTCTCGTCGCGATCGTTCGGCCCCGATCCTTGAATCAGGACCGCGGCGGGAAATGGACCTCTGCCGTTCGGAATCGTCAGAGTGCCCGGCAACTTGTGCGCGCCCACCGTCGCGTCCTCGGCGTGAAACCTTGTTTGCTCCGCGTATGAGGGCACGGTTACCGGCAGCTTGAACAACACCGACGTAATCTCGCCGGGCGGCGATTTTACGACGATCGTCGAATCAGCCGTTGCGCCGCGATGGAACCTGAGCTGCACTCTGACTTCATCGTGGCCCTGGGGAAGATTTTGCCGCTCGAAAATCTTCCAGCCGAGCAGCGGAACCTGGTCGGCATAGACCTGGTTCCACGAACCCTTCAACCCCGCCGGCGACAATGCCTTCATCCTGGCGCTGAAATGCCTGGTCGCGGCCTTGAAGTTGCCATCGCGGATCGCCGAAAAGAAATGATCGACCACCACGTCGTCGGCGTTGGCCTTCGCCGCGGACCGGGTAGCGGGATAAATCGCGAGCGCCAGCAGCGCAACGAACAATCCAAAAACTCGCTTCCGCATCGATGCAGATTCGCAGACTCGATACGCGCGTTCAACAAAATCGCCGCCGTTCGACAAAAATGAAAAGGCCGGGAGAAATCCCGGCCTTACTCATGTAGTTGCTTGGATTGTTCGGCCCGGCTAGTTCGCGAAGATCGTCTTCAGCTCTTCCATGATCTTCTCTTCGGGATGCGCCTTGGCAATCGACAATTCCTTGACGAGCAAGGATCGCGCCGTGTCGAGCATCTTGCGCTCGCCGAACGACAATTCCTTGTCGCTCTTGAGCACCAGCAGGTCGCGCAACACCTTGGCGATTTCCAGCGGCGAACCGGTTTTGATCTTTTCGGTGTATTCCCGGTAGCGGCGGTTCCAGGTTTGCGTATCGACCTCAACCTTGCGCTGACGCAGGATACGGTAGATTTTTTCCACCATATCTTTCCCGATGACACGCCGCAGTCCGACCGACTCGACGTTCTCGGTCGGGATCATGATCGTCATCTTCTCGGTACCGAGGATGCGCAGCATGTAAAAGCGTCGCTCGGTCCCGGAAATGACCCGCATCTGGATGTCTTCGATGACGGCCACCCCGTGGGCGGGGTAGACCACCTTTTCACCTTTCTTGAACGGCAAACTCATCGCAGTTTGGCACTCGACGGCAGGCTCTGGATTTCGGACATGGGTTGATGACCACGGAGTTCACTGGTTCGTCACCGATCCGATCAGCCTGGAATGTGAATGCCATTATGCCACAATTTTAGGTGATTTGTAACCCCAGTATCAAAAAGAAACTGAAATTTTCCTGTAATAGAACGGCGTTTAGATGCAATCACGAAAAAGAATCGAACCGTAGTTCCATAATGATCGCGTCCTCGCCGGGGCCGTAGTAGTGCCGCCTCAAACGCCGTTCTTCAAATTCAAACTTTCGATATAGCTGCCGCGCAGCCAGGTTCGAGCGGCGAACTTCCAGCGTAACTACGTTGGCGCCCGTCGCTCTCGCCTCGTCGATCGCTTCGGTTATCAGCACCGTGCCGATACCCAGTCGGCGCGATTCCGGATGCACCGCGACATTCAGGATGTGGCATTCATCGGCAATCAGCCATCGGCACAGAAAGCCGACAATCGAGTTGGCTTCTTCCGGGATGGCGACCATGACGCGCGAGAACGGCAGGGTGAGTTCGCGCTCGAAGGACGCCAGCGTCCAAGGGGCGGGGAATGCTAGCCGCTCGATCTCTATGATACGGGGCAGGTCGCGCGCCGTGGCGTTCCGGATGTGGATCGCCATCTCAACCAAGCTCAACTGCACTGTCGGCGCGCCAATTTCGCCGGTTTAATCTGGTCAGCCGGTTTCGGCTCGTCCGCCGGATTAGGCTCGTGGAAATCTTTCAGGCGGCGCGCTGAAACTGGGTGGCCTCCGCCTTGAGCACGATTACCT
>JBOHWI010000489.1:0-3452 GCA_050736675.1 Binatus sp. (SeqCode) | reverse complement strand
CTTACCCCAAATATCCTTCTCGCCCAGGTAATGACCGTGATCGGTGCAAACGATTACCGCCGTGTCGTCATAGAATCCGCCGCGCTCGATTGCCCCGAGCAGCTTGCCCAGCCACGCGTCGATCATCGTGAGCTTGGCGCCGTAGCATGCGCGAATCTGCCGCGCCTGCGCCTGCGTGAGCACGCCGTGCGCAAAAGCGCCGCGGATATACGGCGGCCAGATCATGTGCGGACCTTGCCACGACGAATCGTACATCGACGCGTACGGCTCCGGTGTGTCGAACGGCTCGTGCGGATCGAATTCATCGACAAACAGCATGAAGCGATCGTGGCTGCGCGCCGAGCGCTCGAGCCAATCCGTCGCCGCCGCCATCGTGCGCGGCCCCGGAAAATCCGCCTCGTCGCGAAAGTAGCCGCGCGAGTTGTCGTAGGGCGTATGCCCGCGCGCGAACGACGGCGCACCCATCCAACTCGGGTCCGGCCGCGTCTGCCACGGGTCGCTCTCATGCCCGCGCTGGTAATCCCAGGCGGTGAAATCGGTGTGATAGTTTTCGCCGCCGACCTCGAACAGATGCGGAAGGTCCGACACCAGTTTGGTCACGACGCCGGCCGCGCGAAGATACGCGGTCAGCGGCCGCTCCCAGATTTCGATCGAGCCCCACGGCTTCCACAAAAAATCGATCGCACCGCACATGATGTCGTGACGCGCGGGGATGCACGGCAGCGAGCCCGAGTAGTGCCGATCGAAGCGCACCGCGCGACGCGCGAAGGCGTCGAGGTTGGGCGTGACGAACTCGCGGCCGCCATACGCACCAAGCATGTGGCGATTGAGGCTGTCGAGCAGAATTACGATGGCGTTCTTCGGCCTGCTCGCCCTTGTTTCGCCCGCGCCGCCCATTGAACGAAACATAGCACTTTTGTTGAAACCTTCGCCTCCGCTCCACGTCTATAGATGCGAGCCGGGCGGCTATAGACTTGCCTCGCGCCGCGGACTGAAATGAGATCGCATGGGGCCCCAATGACGCGCATGAAAAATCGAACCGCCGCGGCCGGAATACATGCCGGCGCAATCGCGGCGGTCATCGCGATTGCGGGATGCGCCGTCGCGCCCGCGCCGATCGCGCATACGCCCAACGTCGTGGCGACTCCGGAGCAGGGCCGAGTCGCGGTTAGCGTCGCGGCCGCGCCTACCGTCGGTGAGGTCACCCCGGTTTACGTGTCGGTCGCAAATGGCACCGACGCGCCGCGTTCGGTGATTCCGAGCCAGGTCTTCGCGCTCAACGACGCCGGCGAACGAGTCGCTCCACTGCCGGCGGGCGAGGCCGCCCGGCAGGCAGGCGGCGCGAAAGAACTCGAAGGAGCAGTGAAAAGCGCTGCGATCAGCGGCGTCGGCGGTGCCGCCGTGGGAGCGGCCGCGGGAGCAGTGGCAGGCGCCGCCGGCCGTTCAGCCGGCTGGTATGGCTTTGGATCGCCGGGCGCGGGCGCCTTGGTCGGCAGCGCGTTCGGCGGTGGATGGGGCATTATCCGCGGCGCCGAAAGAGGCCAAACGAAAGCCGACCAGCAAGCCAATCAACAGCTCGAGGCGGTAGCGCTCAAGCCCGAGGAAGTGCGCAAAAACTTCACCGTGAGCGGCTACGTTTTCTTCCCCAAGGGCCAATACAACCAGGTCGAGATGCTGCTGGTCGATCGCGAAACCGGCGACACCGAAGTCGTCCGGGAACCGTGGCACTGACCGCCGCTCGAGCTCACAGCAGCGACGAAATAATAACGATCGCGCCCTGCCCTTTACCCTTCTCCGCGGGATCGCAAATCACGGCCTTGCTGCCGATGAACTTCATGTCCGTCGGATCCATCAGGCCCGTAGCGTACGGCCGCGCGATTCCCTTCTCCACCCGATAAACCGCGCCGTCGCGAAAGTTGCTGTTCTCGGACGCCCATTTGCCGGTGTCCGCAATCAGCAGCTCGTCGCCGTATGAGCCGAAATTCGACGGCGACCATGCGAAGCCCGAGGGCCGGATGAATCCGACCAGGTAGACGTCATCCTTCATCTTGCCGTCGGCGCCGACCATCGAGATGCGGCCGACCTTCGACGCAAAACTCCCCTTCGCGCGCATCCCGACCAGCATCGTGCCCGCCGCCTTGGAGTCGGACGCGGGCGGAAATGTAATCGTGGTCAGCTCGAACGGGATCGGCTTGTCGTAGGTCCCGAACGCTTTAGCCTTGCCTGACGAGTCGATCGTGTAGATCGTGGCGTTGCCGCTCGCCGCCGCATAGAGCTTGCCTGCGAACGGCGACCCGGCCGCGCCAAATTCCAGGTCGCGACATTCGGTCGCGGCCGCATCGGGCAGTTTCGCAAACGTGCTGACAACTCCCGATTTGTCGATCCGCTCGACCTCGCACGGCCCTTTGATGCCGCCAGTGGCGGCGAGCACGAAAACATTGCCCTCGTACGATCCGAATCCCGCCGGACCGATCGCGACTCCGGCCGGATTCTTGATCTTTGTCTTGTCGGCCAGCGCCGTCACCTTGCCGCCGAAGGTGACCGAGAAAACTCCCCCCGCCTGATCGGAAACCACCATCACACCGTGGTTGTCCTGCACGAAGTACGGCGCGACGAGTCCGGGCGCCTTGAGCGCCTTGATCTCGAACGGTACTTCGACTTCCATGCCCGCGCCCGACGCGCGCGCGATCGAGTTGGTCAGGCCCGGTGACGCGGCGATTGCCAAAGCGGCGACACCCAGCGCGGCGGCGAAGATCGAGAGCCTACTTTTTCTTTTCGAGAAGTTCATCAAGTGCCTCGTTGACGACGTACTTTTCGTTCGGATCCCGGTCGTCCAAATCAGACTTGCGGCGCGACACCCATTCGGCCAGCCCAATCGTCGCAGCTTCCTCGGGACTCGAAATCCCCATCGCCTGCGCAACCCGCATCAAGTGCCCAAAAAGCTCATCGGGCACTTCGATCTGAATTTTCCTGCTCAAGCGGCCTCGCTCGGTACACTTTCCAACGATTGTTCGCTCTTCCATATAGTCTTACGCTGCGGCGGTCGTCAAAATGAATTCTGACGTGTCATTACCGATTAAATATTCAGGCACGATCGTCGAGTACCTCGATCAGGGCCGGCTCAAAGCCGCGCTGGTCACGCGCGAACAGGAACGCCATCTCGCAGTGGTCGACGCGGCCGGACACGAACGCCTAGTCCCACGCGATCTGGTCCTGATGCGCCATCCCGATCGATCCGCCGATCGCGACTCCGTCGCCGAGACGCTCGCCGACTTCGCGCGGGAACGCGCCGAGCTGGCCGCGGAACTCGACCTCGAGTTGCTGTGGGAAGTCGCCCAGGAGCAGGACCGCAGCTCTTCCGCCGCGGAACTCGCCGAGCTGTTCTTCGGCCGCAAATCGAACGCCGCCGCTTCCGTGATGCTCGAAGCGCTGCTGAACGATCGCACCTACTT
>JBOHWI010000488.1:0-4256 GCA_050736675.1 Binatus sp. (SeqCode) | reverse complement strand
TTATGGGATTCACCGTGCCGACCGGATCGAAAGTCAACGGCAATGGGCACTCGCTGTTCACGCCGACAATCGCGGCCGGAAAGGGGTTTGGCGACTTCGACGTGCAATCCACCGTCGGCGTCGCATTCCCCAGCGGCGGTCTCGACCGCCTCGGGATTCCGCTGACGTGGAATACAGCCTTTCAGTATCGCCTCTACAAATATTTCTGGCCGGAGTTCGAGACCAACTACATCTGGCAGTCGTACGGCGCCGACACCGGGCATCAGATGCTCTTTCTCACCCCCGGGATCGTGGTCGGGCGTATTCCAATTCATGACCGGGTCGGGCTGACGTTCGGCATCGGCGAGCAGATCGCCGCGACGTTTCATCGCAACTACAACCACAACCTCATCCTGACCGCGCGAATTCCGTTCTGACAGCGTAAATTTCGGCTGGGCGCGAGCGCCTACGCAAGCATGCGATGCGTCGGCGCGAGCAACACGTCGGTCGCAATTCCGTGCGGACACGCCCCGGCGCACGGCTTCGCGTCGCAAGTGAGGCAGGCAGCCGCGTTCTGTGAGAGCATCGCGTATTCGCTCCGTGCCATCCGCATATCACCGTAGTCGCGCGAATACATCCGCGTACGCATTACGTCGGCTATCGGCACGCCATAAGGACATGCATTTGCGCACGCGTTGCACGCGGGACGGCACTGCGAATCGCCGTTGAGACTCGCGTAGCGATTCAGCAGCGGCAAATCGCTCGCGGTCGCGCGAGCGCCCGACGCGGCCAGGTATTCGTCGATCGTTTGCCGGGTCGTCATCGAGACGATCAGCGCGTTCACGTTGGGATTCGACAACACCCATCGGAACGCCGCCTGCGAAAAGGTGGCGCCGCCCGTTTCATACGGGCGCATATCGTTCAAGCGCGCACCCATCAGCGTCTTCATGACGACCACGCCGACGCCATGCTGTGTTGCCTTCTCCATCACGCGCGGCAACTCAGGCTGAATCGCCACCATGTCGAAGTTCCGCAGGAAGCGCTGGAAGAACCGCGGGTCTTGGCCGAAATTGTGCGCGCAGAGGATTACGTCGAAGTGGCCGCTGTCGATCGCGTAGTCGAGGCATTCGCCCAGATTGCCCGCGTGTCCCGACATCCCAGTGAAGCGAATCTTGCCCTGGCTGCGCGCCTGCGTGACGAACTCGTACCATTCGGGATTTTTCAGGCGCGCAAGATCGTTGACCGCGTGGTTGAAATACACGTCGACGTGATCGGTCTGCAGGCGGCGCAGGCTTCCTTCGAGTGCCGTCATCATCGAAGCGCGGCTGTCGTCCGCACGCGCAATCGTCTTCGAGGTCAGGAAAACCTTGTCCCGCTTGCCCTTGAGCGCGTTGCCGATCGTGGTTTCGGATTCGCCGCCGGTGTAGGTCTCGGCCGAATCAAAATAGTTGACTCCGCAATCGTATGCGTGGCGGACCAGGTCTTCGTTGCCGGAGGTCAGCCTGCTGGCGCCGAACGAGATGTCAGAAATCTTGAGGCCCGTGCGGCCCAGCTTCGCGTACCGGCGGACCTGCGGAGCCGCTGCTTCGACGGCTGCGCGCGCGCCGCCGGCCAGCGGCAGGAACGATACGCCCACGCCGGCGAGCACGCCGCGCTTGAGGAACTCGCGCCGTCCAATGATCGATCCGTCGCGCGATCGTTTCATGTGAGCACCTCGCGGAGCCGCGTGTGGCTGCTGCCGATTTTAACGCCAAGCCCGAGTCGAACGCGAGACGCAGATTCTGAAAAGGGATACGCGGCTCTTCGCCCCGCACCCTCGGCCGGGTGACCACCCCTGCAACCGGTTACGAAAGCGATCTCAGGTGAGATCGCCCCTGCGCCGGTAAAGCAGCCAGGCTGCGCCCGATGACACCCCGATCGCGACGAAGGGATAGGGTACCAGGTAAGCCCACGAGTGCTCCTGCATCACCGGGGTGCCATGGTACCTCAGGATGAACAGAGGCATGTTGGCGATCACATACGCGGCGTAAAAAATTCCGAGCGGCAGCGCAAACTTGCGCATCGCAAGGATTCCGTACACGTACACCGCGAGCACGATCCCGAAGATCGGAGCGACGATCATATTAGGCGTGCCCGAGAGCCGCGCGCCGAGGAAAACGAAGCCGACGCCGGGATGGTGCGAGAACGGCTTGCCCAAATCGGAGAGCGCCATCACCGCGAGCAGGATCGCGAGGACCGTCAGAGTAACGCCGCGCGATTTATTTTGCATCGTGGCGCTCCCTCGCCGGTTAAGTGAGGTCGGCGCGGCGGATGTGCAGAACGATCGCCGTCGCGAGCGGAACGCCAATCCCGGCTACGACGTTGACGATCGGGAGCGGCCGCGTGTCGCGATGCTTCATGCTGAACAGAATCATGTTCGCAGCTACGCACGCGGTATAGATGTAGGCGAGCGGCAGAGCAAACCGGCGCATCGCCCAGATGCCGTATGCGGGGACCAGGAGAATTATCCCGAACAGCGGACCCACGATTGCGTTGGCGGCGCCGGTTAGCCTGGTTCTCAGCAAAACGAAGCCGTCGCTGGGGGTGAGCCGAAGTGGTTTGAGGAAATTGGTGATCGCGAGAAGCGCGAACAGCAGCGCAAAGATCGTGAGAATTGCGCCGCGCGGCTTATGTGGCATCGCGGATTCCCGGTCGATCAGCCGAGGTCGGCGCTGCGGCGGGACAGAACGATCGCCGCTGCGATCGGGACACCGACGCCGATTGCAACGGTAACGATCGCGAAGACGAGAGAGGGATGCGGGGCGCCGCGGTGCTTCAGGGTGAACATAATCATATTCCCGATCACCCACCCGGCAAAAACATAGGACGCCGGCAGCGCCCATCGGCGCATCGTCCAGATGCCGTAGGCATAAATCACGAGGAGCGCGCCGAACAGCGGACCCATGATCGCGTTGCCGGTGCCGGTCAGCTTGGTGCCCGCGAAGACGAAGCCGGCATTGGGGTCCAGATGAAACGGTTTGAGGAAATTGGAGATCGCGAGAAGCCCGAACAGTAGCGCCAAGACTGTCAGAGCGGCGCCGCGTGATTTCCCTGCCATCTTGGATCCCTCCCTGATTTCGAGCCAGTTGCGGCACATCCTAGCCGGGGCGCGCGAGAAACGCATCAGGTCTTGCACATCTGTATCCACACTTGATTGGATGCATGGATCGGTAACCCTCACGGCATCGGATTCGATTGAACTAATGCGGCAATTCATCGCGTTTGTGGCGCTCGTGCTATGCGCATCATGGCTCTGCGAGCCGGTTTGTGCCTCGGCCGAGACAAATCTCGTAAAGAATGGCGACCTTGCCGCCGGCTTCGACGGCGCCCCGGCTGATTGGTACGCGCTGTCCTCCGACAAGAAGCTGACGAAGTTTTCATGGACCTGGTCGCCGGCCGAGGGCGGGGTGCTCGGTATCTCGAATCAGAGCCGGACTTTCTCGAGCTGGCATCAGGCGCTGATGCTGCGGCCGGGAATTTACAAGGTTAGCGCCGAAGCGCGCGTCGAAGGTGCGATGCCGCACGAAGGCGGCGCGAATATTGCGGTCAGCACCTTCGACGGCATCCAGCTCATCTCGAACCACCTGCAAGGCAACGCAGACTGGCAGACACTCTCGTTCTTTCTAATTGAAGATCGATGGGGCGATTCGACCGAGTTGCTCTGCCAGCTGGGGGTTTCGGGGAATCCGGATAGCGGGCGGGCCTCATTTCGCAATATCAAAGTCGTCGAGGTTTCGAGCCGGCCAGCGAAGGGCGCGGTCCGATTCGATCTCGCAGCGATTCGCGCGCTTTACAAGCAGGGGATACATCAGCCGGATACCCGGGTCTCCGTCCGCGCTACCGGGGTCATATGCGGGCTGATCCTGCTCGGGTTGCTCGGATGGGGGCTTGCGGAAATCTGGCGGCCGGCAATTGGGGCAGGGCGATCGGCGTGGACGGTCGCGGCCGTGGTGATGCTGGCGATCACGGCGGTCAAATTTGCCGCGCTATTTCACTTCACCGGCTTCTACTGGGACATCTGGGCAAAGACCAATCGCGCATTGCTGGCCGCCACCCTCGGACCCACGAGGATTTACGATCCCGGCCTGCCGGTCGACGCCTACCCGCCCGGGTCAGTGTACCTGCTGTGGCTGTCGGGATGGATCGGCAGGTTGCTCGAGCCGACCGCGAACGGCTTTCGCGTGATAGTCGAGACGCCGTCGTTGATTGCCGATCTTTTGATCGGCCTCACGATCTAC
>JBOHWI010000487.1:0-12227 GCA_050736675.1 Binatus sp. (SeqCode) | reverse complement strand
GTCGATCACGTGATGCCATTGGCTCCGGATGCCGCCAGCGTCGCTGATGCGCGCGGGCCAGGCGATGACCGCGCCGTTGCGGGTGCCGCCGTAGTGCGACGCTATCTGCTTAGTCCATTGGAAGGGGGTGTCGCCCGCCAGGGCCCATCCTACCGGGATGTGGGGAAAACTGTTCGGCCCGCCGATCTCGTCGAGATGAGCGAGGATGTTGGCGGTGGTATCGGGAACGCCATTGAACGAAGCCATCTCGTTAAGCGTCCCGTTGAGCCCGCCCTCGGCGCTCATGCCGTTGTCGCCGGCTATGTATATGACCAGCGTGTTGTCGTAGACGCCGGCATCCTTGAGCGAACCGAGCAGGCGGCCGACTTCGTGGTCGGCGTATTCGCCGAATCCCGCATAGTTCTCCATCAACCGCTCGGCCACGCGTTTCTCATCGTCGTTGAGCTGGTCCCAGTGCTGGACACTCGAAGGCCACGGCGCGAGCTGCGTATTTTGCGGCACCACACCCAGTTGTTTCTGGCGCGCGAGAGTTTCGTCGCGGTACTTATCCCAGCCCTCATCGAATTTGCCTTTATACTTTTCGCGCCATTCCTGCGGAACATGATGCGGCGCGTGCAGCGCGCCCGGCGCGAAGTAGATAAAGAATGGCTTGTCAGGCGTCATCGTACGCTGGAAGCGCATCCACGCGATCGCGTTGTCGGTCATGTCGGTCATGAAGTTGTAGCGGGGTGTATGCGCGGGTTCGATGTGCGTCACGCCGTCGAAGAGCATCGGCGCCCATTGATTCGTCTCGCCGCCGAGGAAGCCGTAGAACTTCTCGAAGCCGTCGCCAGTCGGCCATCGCGTGAACGGTCCCGAGACGCTGACTTCCCAGGCCGGCGTCTGATGCATTTTGCCGAAGGCGGCAGTGTTGTAGCCGTTCAGCTTGAGGATCTCGGCAATCGTCGCCGCCTGATTGGGCCTGATGGAGTTGTAGCCGGGCGCGCTGGTAGCCAATTCCGTGATCGCACCCATCCCGACCGAATGATGGTTGTGCCCGGTCAGCAGTGCCTGGCGAGTGGGCGAGCAGAGCGCCGTGGTGTGAAACTGCGTATAGCGCAGACCCTGCTTCGCGAGCGAATCAAGCGTCGGCATGTTGACGCCACCGCCGAACGTGCTGGGCGCGCCGAAGCCGACATCGTCGAGCAAGATGACGACGACGTTGGGCGCGCCTTTGGGCGGACGCAGTTGCTTGATCGGCGGAAATGTCGCGTCGCGCGCACCGAGCGGAACCTTGCCGGGATACTTGTATTGCGTATCTGGAATCGGCAGCGAGGATCGGTCGGGGTCCTGCGCATACGAGGGAGCCACCCACGCCGCCATTGCCACGCATACGGCGACTATCACAATTAGAAGCAGCTTCCTTATCGTCATTCGCTTCTCCCGGTGTGTCATATTGCGTTGAGCCGGTCCGCTTGCCTGGGACCCCAGCTAACGCCCAGCTTGAACCATACGGTGTTGCCATTGAGCCTGTTTTGGACGCCGAGTTCCGGCAGCCATTTCACTTCTCCCGCTATGTCGAAGTCGCCTATCTTATATGCGTACGAGAAATCCGGCCCGATGCCCGCGGTCATGCCCTCGAAACCGCCGAGCCGCGCTCCGCTGCCGCTGTCTCCGGTAATCTGCTGATAGAAGTATCCGTTGACGCCTGCCCCTATGAAACCGCCAAAGAGCGGCAGATGCTCGGCGATAGTGCCGTCGAGATGAAACTGGTCTCCCGTTTGATACTCCGTGGTGTCGTTCCTGGTATTGAAATCAAACCCCGCAAAGGCGGTGACCTCCAGCCCGATCTTACTGCTCAGGTAGCTGACCGCCGCGCTCGGCTCGAAGGTCCAGTAGTTTCTGCCTATGTTCGCCAGGTCGCCCTGGTTAAAGCTGCCGCTGGGAGCATAAACACCGAACTGCCCCTGCCACTTCGCGTCGCCGTACTTCCATCCCATCATCAGCGGAAAAAATTCGACGTCGCCGAATCCGCTGGCCGTGTCCTCTTTGTGAATGCTCGGCGTCAATTTCCTGCCGCTAAGCATCACGTCTCCCTGAACCTTCAGCCAGACGTAAGGCACGATAAGCTGCGCGGCATATTGTCCGCCTAACATTTTCCAAGGGGCTTGGTACAGAAATAACGAGGTGTCGGAATAAACCGTGCCCTTGGCGTCCGCAGTCAACAGCCCGCCGAATTCCAAATCCTTGGCAGAGCCGGCGGTACCCTCATAGTAGGTAAAGGCGTTGGCATAAACGAAGGTGGAGGTATCGCCGTCGGGCAACATGTCGATAAAAGAGCTGGTCGCGCCGGGAATGTAGTGTCCGGTCCCCGTTTCTTCGGCGCGGGCAGCGACCGCGCGAAACACGATGCTCATCGCAATCAGCAGCGCTCCGAATACAATTGGCGGTCGAATACGGTCCGCGCGCAATCCAGTATCTCCTTCACGCTCGCGAGCCTTTTTCCGGCCGAGCCTTGCGGAAAATGACTATATCGTATAAAAATGACTGTCAAGTCTATTTATGACCGTCGCGCTCAAAAGGCAGGAAAGGCTAATGCGATGAAAGCGAAGCCGACGCGATCCGATAGACGGATGGTCCGAAATCGCAAGGCCCTGCTGGATGCCGCGGAGAAGCTTATCGCTGAGAAGGGATTCGAGCGGGTGACGATTGATGAAATCGCCGAGACGGCGGACCTGGCGAAGGGGACCTTCTACAACTACTTCGACGACAAGGACGAAATAGCAAAAGAGCTGGCACTCACGATTCGCCGGGATCTTGCGGCCGCGGTCGAAGTCGCGCAGGAAGGATTCGAAGACCCCGCAGCGCGGCTCGCGGTGCGGATTTGCATTTTTCTTCGCACCGCAGTCACGGCGCCCACCCATGCCGCCGTAGTCGCGCAGATGTACGGTCAATGGGTCCGTCCGGAGGCTGCCGGCAACCTGAAGCTGCGCAAGGACCTGGAAGACGGTTATCGCGCTGGACGCTTCTCTACCGCAGAGCTGGCTCCGGCTCTCGTGATGACGGTCGGCGTGGTACAGGCCGGCATAATGCGGGCGCTTGAAATAGCCGATTGGTACGCCGTGCGAACGCTCGCGCTGGAGCTGTCCAGGCTGGTGCTGAGGGCGCTTGGGGTGAAGTGGAACGAGGCACAAGCGATAGTGGCGAAGGTTGTCGCGCGCGTGTTTGAGCGCGATCTCGAAGGAAGCGCGCTAAGAGGACTATGAGACAGGTGCGTCCTGACGTAACATGGAACGTCCGTCAGTTGATCCGGTCCCGGGTTTTGCTGCCAGACGAGTTAAGCGCCCCCTTCGCTCGACACCAGGTAGCATCCGTAGAGGAGTCACAGACACACGGCCGGCGCGTGTCCGCATGCGGTGGGTGAGGGGCGGAATTTCGGAGATTCCGGATGTGCGGCGCGGCGGGCGATATCGGCCAATAGCAGGAGCATCGCGAGCGGGGCGATTGGAATCATTGCGTGGCCGGCGAGCGAACGCGCGAACAGCGGCAGCAGCCAGATGAATGCCAGCAGCGATTTTTCCCATGGGAGAAAGCCCGAGCTCCGGCCGTCCAGCGCAATCCATGCAATCGGCAGCGCGAGGATGACCAGATCGTAGTCCATCATGTAGGGCGTCATCAGCAGGATCGCCGTTGCGAGCGCGGCGGCGTGAAGCTCGAAGTTCGCGGTTCGCCGCCAGATCCAGATGACGACGACCGCGGCCAGCAGGCTGACTGCCGCCTGCACGGTATACGCGGTCGCAACGCTAAAGCCCCACAGGCGCGCGGCGGCGAAGGCGCTCTGCAGTTTCTCGAAGCCACTGCCGCCCTGCTCGAGCACGACGTGGCGGGTGAAGGCGATGCTCGAGAAAAATGCCTGCCACGTTTGCGCGCCGAAAATCGCGAACGACACGGCCGCGAGCAATCCCACTGTTACCGACGCCGAGGCGATCGTGCGCCAGCGGCCGGTGGCGAGCAGAAAAATCGGCACAAGGACGCCGTATTGCGGCTTGTAACTCATCAGGCCGAACATCACACCGGCCAGAAGCGGGCGGCGCTCCAGCGTCAGCAGCGCGGCGCCAAGCAGCGCAAGGGTCAGGAACCCGTTCTGGCCGTTGGTCAGATTGACCAGCGCGCCGGGAAAGGCAATCGCCAGCCACAGCGAATCAAGCTCGGGCTCGAGCGTCCACATCACGGCCAGATAGGCGGCGAAGGTCGCCACGGTCCAGGCGAGCAGCGACCAGGCATACGGCAGTAGCGCGAGCGGCGCGACGATCAGCAGATACGTCGGCGGGTAGTGAAAGCCGGCGAAGCCGACTGCCGGATAGGCGACGGCCATGCGTTCAACCGCCCACAGGCGCGCGACGTCGTAAACGGCGGACGGTGAGCCGTGGTGTGTCAGCCACGACGCGGACCACGGGTCGATAAAGTCGGCGCCGATCGGATGTCCGGCTGGATCGACGAGCCCGTTGCCACGCGTCAGCCAGACGACAGCGCTGGCGACGTAAACCAGCAGGAACAACCTCGGATACGCGACGAGGCGCCGCCGCGTGAGCCACGGCGCATCTCTGAAGAACTCGAGTATCGAGCTACCTGCCAACCATCCTCCGCGCGAGTTTCGCCACAACTGCAACTGACGGGCTCGGCTGCGAACCTCAATAGCAAACACCGAGCGCGCGCGACAGCCACCGCCGTCTATAATGAGCGGAAATACCGGCCGGGGGTTTTGCCGAAGGTCAGCCGAAACGCCGAGATGAATGCGCTGGTGCTGTCGTAGCCGACCTCCATCGCCACCGCCGTGACCGCATCGCCGGCGGCCAGCAGGCGCAGCGCATGGCCGAGCCGGAGTTGCTGACGCCATTTGCCGAAACCAAGACCGGTTTCAATCTTGAACAGCCGCTCGATAGTGCGCATGCTTGCGCCCGCGAGCTTCGACAGCTCGGTCAGAGATCGAGTGTCGGCGGGCTGCTTCTGCAGCATCGCGGCAATCCGCTTGGCGCGCGCGTCGCGGGGCAGCGGTAGATGCACCGCATCGGATTGCATCACCTGAAGATGGTCGAGCAGAACCGACACCAGGTGCGCATGGGCAGGGATGCGAAGGTTCAAGCTGTCGAGCTCGACGGTGCGGAGAATCAATTCGCGGAGCAGCGGCGAGATGCCAATCACGCGGCATTTGTCGGGCAGCGAGCGGCTCAGTCGAGGCACCAGGTAGAGCGTTCGCAACGACACAGGCCCGGACATCTCGATCGAGTGGCGCGTGCCGGCGGGGACCCAGACGCCGCGATGAATCGGAACCACCCACGCGCCCTCGGGCGTCCGCACGGTCATAACGCCCTGCGAGGCGTAAACCAGTTGATGCCAGGGGTGCGAATGCGTTCTGATGACGTGGCCGTCGGCGTATTCGGGAATCGTGCCGGTGCGGACCTGGTACCTGTAAGAGTCGAAAAACCAGTGACGCTTTTTCGGCATCGAATGTCAATCTAGCGCAAGGCTGCCATTCGATCAAAATGCTAGCATCACCAATCATAGACGGAGGTTCTCGATGGCCGCCAAAAACATTGCGCATTTCGATATCCACGCGGATGACGTGGCGCGCGCGCGGAAATTCTATGAACGAGTGTTCGAATGGCGCTTCACGCCCTGGGGTCCGCCTGATTTCTTCATGATCGCGACGGGCGATGAAAAAGATCCCGGCATTCACGGCGCTGTACATGGCCGCCCCGATGACGGCCATCGTGCAATCGGCTTCGAGTGCACCATCGCGGTTGACGATGTGGACGCGATCGCCAAGCTCGTCGAGAAGGAAGGCGGCAAAGTCACCGTACCCAAGTTCGTGATTCCCGGTGTTGGCGAGTTAATCCAATTCAAAGACACGGAAGGTAACGTCGCGTGCGCGATGCGTTATTTCGACGAAGCGCACGGGCAGCCGTAGTCGAGGAGGACGGCGATGGCGATACAACTCGATCATATGATTCTCGCGGTAAACGATCGAAAAAAGAGCGTCGAGTTTTACGTCGGGATCCTCGGCCTCAAGTATGAGGGCGAGCGCGAGCCGTTTTCGGTGCTCCGCGTCACGCCCGATTTCACGCTGCAAATCGCGGGTTGGGGCACCACGGGCGGAGAGCATCTGGCGTTCGCGATGTCGCGCAAGGAATTCGACGAGGTGTTTCGGCGAGTCTTCGACGCGAAAATTGAATACGGCGATGCGTTCGACGCGGTCGGAAATATGCGCGGTCCGGGCGACGAGACGAAGGAGTCGGTCACTTCAGCCGGCGGCGGCGCGCGAGGGGCGGGCAAGAATCTCTACTTCTTCGACCCGAGCCGGCACCTGATCGAGATTCGGCACTACGAGCGGTAAAGGCGGCGTCAGCGGCGGGCTTCGGTGCCCTGCGATACCTCCATCCAGGCGTTGATCAGGTCGTCGGCTTCGTCGGGCTCGAGGCGGCCGTCTTTGACGGCCGCAAGAATTTCGAGGATCGCGTCGTCGCGATTCAGTTTCACGGTTCCGCCGGGTCTGAACTTCGCCGACTGACTATCGGAAGCCGGCCCTCCAGCATCGGACTGAGTAGTCGACTGAGTTTCTGATTGACTACTGCTGCCGGCTTGATCGTGCGAGCGATTGCGCACGTCGCGCGCGGCCTCGCGAATCTTGTCGCGCATCTCGCGCGCCGCTTGCCGCACGCGGTCGCGCATTTCATGGCGCGCCTCGCGCGAGCCGCCGCGCACAGCCTGCGCGACGAGGTCGCCGATTTCCTTGCCGAGCTTCGAGAGCCGTTCGCCGACGTCACCTGGAACGCGCTCCTCGATATCGGCGATTGCGCGCTCGACTTCGCGCAGTCCCTCGCTGACGCTGCGTTTCACGTCGCGGGTCACTTCGCGCACGATGCCGCTGGAGAGTCCGCCGCTCTCGGCCACGAACTGGCCCGCGGCGTCGAGCACACTGCGCACGAAAGCGGGAATCTCGCCGCCCAGATCGTCGGCGAGATCCTCGAACGGAGCGGACGAGAATCCGCGCGAGCGCGAGCGGTAGCCGCGGCCGGAGAAATCGCGCTCGCGCGAATCGGCGCCGGCGACGATCACGTCGGCGCCGCGCGTCTCGACGGCAAGTTTCAGGCGCGCGCCCGAGGCCGGCTCGGGACCGAGCGGGCCGTGAACGCGATTGCGGCCGAGCCACTGGAGGCCCACCGCGTCGACGCCGTAGGTGCGGATTCGGCCCCATCCGGCGGACGCATCGAGCTCGATCGAAGCGCTCGCATCGACTTCGACGTTGGCGCGTCCACGGCTTCTGACGCTCCAGGTCTTGTCGGCAGGGAACGGGCCCGCGAGATCGACGGCGCCGCCGACCTCCTCGAGGCTGAGAGCGCCGGCCAACCGCGCGATTCGTGCGTTGCCGCCAACGAAGCCGATCGCGACTTCGCCGGCGACGTCTTCGGCCGCGAGCTTGCCGCCGATTTTGCCGATCTGGATGCCGCCGGACAGATTCGAGGCGCGCACCTTGCCGCCGACGACCCCGGCTTCGACCTGGGCGGCGTCTTCGATTTCCAGGTGACCGCCGATTACGCGAGCGATGAACGGTCCGCGCAGGCCGCGCAGGTTCGCACCGCCGGCAATTTTTTCGATCGCCACTTCGCCGTCGACGCCCCGGCAATCGAATCCGCCGGCGACATGGCTGAACGTGATGGCGCCGGTTGCTTCAACCGACAACGCGCCGCGAATCTTGACGCCTTCGACCGAGCCGGCTTCCTTGACGGAGAGGTTGCCGCTGACGGTGTCGCGAATCGAAATTGCGCCGAGGCGGCGCGCGTGGAAGTTGCCGCGAACCCGCGAAACTACGAACGGGGCGACGAGATCAGAGACCTCGAGGTTGCCCGAGAGATCTTCGACTTCGACCGCGACCGCGGCGGGGACGGTGAGGGTGGCGTTGTCGCGCAGCGTTACTTCGGCGACGCCGCCGTTGTTGGTGACGCGCGGCGCGACGCCGGAATCGATTTCAATGGCGGAGCGATCTCCGCCCGAGATTTTAAGATTTCCGGCGGCGTGCAAAACGCGGATTGATTCAACTGCTTCGAGCGTCGTAACTGCCATTGCGGATTTCCTCCGTTGGATTTTCGTTATTCGTCTTTTGAGCCGGGATTGTTGAGCGCGGCGAGCGCTTCCTCCGGCGTGAGCTTGCCGCCCTTGAGATCAGCCAGCACAGCGCGGCGCCGCGAGCCGGTGTCGTCGTCGGAAGGCGAGGCATCGGGCGCGGCTTTGGCGGAGTAGCCGAGCGCGGCGATGACGTCGTCGAGGCGGGCGCGGACGGTCGGGTAAGAGACGCCGAGCTCGCGCTCGACTTCGCGGATGATGCCGCGGTTCTTGATGAAGACCTCGACGAAATCGATTTGCGCGCCGGTGAGCTTGAGAAGCGGAGGTGGGGAAAATTCGCCTTCGATTGAGATTTTACAGTCGGGGCAATCGAGGCGGGCAATTGTCAGGTTCCCGTCGCAGGACGGACATTTGAGAATTATCGGCCTCATTGAGGCTAATATTGATTCAAATATTGAATTTGTCAAGCTATAGATTGAGATTCTTAGGGATCGATTTCGATCGCTCGCGCGAAGCTCGTCAGCGTTTATGCGGCGGGGTGCTGCTGGCTCAGGCAATGGACGGAACCGAGGCCCCAAACCAGGTCGGTCGACGGGACGCCGACGACACGGCGGCCCGGGAAGAGTCGGGACAGCGTCGCGGTGGCGAGCGCGTCGGTCGCGGCGTCGAAGGTCGGCATCAGGACGCCGCCGTTCGCTATATAGAAGTTCGCGTAGGAGGCGGGCAGGCGGGTGCCGTCGTAGATGACAGCCGGGGGCATCGGGAGAGTTTCGATCTTGAAAGGTCGGCCGTCCTGATCGCGCATCGCGCGCAGGCGCGCGAGGTTGTCGCGCAGCGCGGCGTAGTTCGCGTCGGCAGGATCGTCCTCGAGCACGGTGACGATGGTGTCGGGCGCGACGAAGCGCGCGAGGTCGTCGATGTGGCCGTCGGTGTCGTCGCCCGCAATGCCGTCACCCAGCCACAACACGTTGGTGACGCCGAGATACGTGCGCAGGTAATCCTCGATGTCGGCGCGGCCGAGCGTCGGATTGCGGTTGGGGTTGAGCAGGCACGACTCCGTGGTGAGCAAGGAGCCGGCGCCGTTGACGTCGATCGAACCGCCCTCGAGCACGATGCCCGGTTCGATCACTTCGAAGCCGTAGCGCAGCCCAAGTTTTTGCGGGACGACGTCGTCGAGATCGAAGGCGCCGTACTTTTCGCCCCACGAGTTGAAGCGCCAGTCGAGTGCGATCTGATTCGGGCCGGCCAACGCGGCGGGCAGGGACGACCGCCCCACTGAACGGCGATTGACGAAGATCGGGCCGTGGTCGCGCGCCCATGCGTCGTTGGTCGGCAGATGAAATATATCGACAGGCAGGAGCGGACCGGGCGCTTCATTTTCAGTGCGGCGGGCGGCGTCTCGAAGCATCGCGCGCACGTTGTCGATTTGGGCCGCGTCAGTTACCGCCAGGCGGACGGGATCGAAGCGCGCGATCTTCGCGACCATAGCCGCGTAAATCGGCGGAATAACGTCGAACTTGCCGGGCCAGGTGTCTCGATTGTGCGGCCACGCGAGGTAACAGGCGAGATGCGGCGCCCACTCGGGGGGCATCCGATACCCCGCGAGCTTTCGGCGGTGCTCAAGTGAAATGGCTGCCACGACTACGATCGATAGCGGCGCGTCAGGTCGGCGTAGGCGTCGATGCGGCGATCGCGCAGGAAGGGCCAGTTGCGGCGGACTTGCTCGATCTTGGCGAGGTCGCATTCGACGACCAGAGTTTCCTCGGCGGTAGCGCCGGCGCGGGCGATCACCTCGCCGAACGGATCGGCAACGAACGAATCGCCCCAGAATTCGAGCTCACCTTCGACGCCGACGCGATTGACGGCCGCGACAAAGACGCCGTTGGCGATCGCATGACTGCGCTGGATCGTCTCCCACGCGTCCACCTGTTTGGGGCGAACTTTCGCGGGCTCCCCGTGCCACCATCCAATGGCGGTGGGATAGAACAGGATCTGTGCGCCGGCCATCGCGGTCAGCCGGGCCGCTTCAGGAAACCATTGATCCCAGCATACGAGCGCACCGATCGGGCCGCGCGAGGTGGGATGCGCAACGAAATCGAGGTCGCCCGGCGTGAAGTAAAATTTCTCGTAGTAGCGCGGATCGTCGGGGATGTGCATCTTGCGGTAGCGGCCCACGATTTTGCCGACCTCGTCGATTACGGCGGCCGTGTTGTGATAGACGCCGGCCGCGCGCCGTTCGAAGATCGACGCGACGACAATAATTTTCCGCGCCTTGGCGACCACGCCGAGCGCTTCGGTCGTGGGTCCTGGGATCGGTTCGGCGAGATCGAAAAATTTCGGGTCCTCGGTCTGACAAGGGTAAAGACCGCGGAACAGCTCCTGGGTGCAGACGATTTGCGCGCCCCGTTTGGCCGCCTCCTCGATTTTCGCGATCGCCTTTTCGAGATTGACGCGCGGCTCGGCCACACAGCTCATCTGGATGAGCCCGACCGCGACTTTGTCGGTGTGCGCTGCCACGACAATTGTGATAGCAACCGCGCAAGTCCCACGCCATCACAGGCAGGGTCGAATGTATGAAGCGATTGATCTGCAAGCCCGTCGTTATCGCACTGATGCTCGCAGTCGGCGTCACCGCGCATGGTCACGCACAAGTCTCGGGCGGATCTGTCGAATGGCCCAACTACGGCAACGACCCCGGCGCACAGCGTTACTCGACCCTGAACCAGATCAATCGCGACAACGTCTCACGGCTCAAACCCGCGTGGACTTTCCACACCGGCGACGTTTCCAACGGCGAGACCACCCGGATGAAGACCGGGTTCGAGAACACGCCGATCGTTATTGACGGCACGATGTACATCTCGACGCCGTTCTGCCGCGTGATCGCGCTGGACCCCGCTACCGGCACGCAAAAGTGGAGCTACGATCCAGGCATCGCCAAGGATCAGATTTACTCCGAGGGCCTGATCAACCGCGGCGTCGCGAGCTGGCTCGATCCCGCCGCCAGGCCCGACGCTGTATGTCGGCGCCGGATCTTCATCGGAACAATCGATGCGCGCCTGATCGCGCTCGACGCCGCATCCGGCAAGCCTTGCGCCGATTTCGCCGCCGGCGGCCAGATCAATCTGAAGTCCGGCGTCAAGAACATCGAGAAGATCGGCTACTACGGCGAATATGAAGAAACGTCCGCGCCCGCGATCATCGACGACATGGTGATCGTCGGCTCTGCCGTCGGCGACAATCGCGCCGTCGATGAGCCGCTCGGGACCGTGCGCGCGTTCGATACGCGGACGGGTGCGGTTCGATGGTCGTGGAATTCGATTCCGCAGAGCGCCGCCGATCCCGCATGGAAAGCGTGGCAGTCTGAAGATACGGCTCGCACCGGCGCCGCCAATGCGTGGGCGCCGATTTCGGTCGATCCGCAAAACGATCTCGTCTTCGTGCCGACCGGCAGCGCCAGTCCTGACTACTACGGCGGTGCGCGCCGCGGTCCCGGCCCGTACGCCGACTCTCTCGTCGCTCTCCACGCGAAGACCGGCGCACTCGCATGGTACTTCCAGACCACGCATCACGATTTGTGGGACTACGACAATCCCAGCCAGCCGCTGCTTTGCACCATCCGCCACAATGGCGCCGACGTTCCGGCAGTGGTGCAAGGCACCAAGCGCGGCATCCTGTTCATCTTCAATCGCGTGACGGGCGAGCCGTTGTTTCCAATCACTGAAAAACCGGTGCCGCAGTCGGACGTCCCAGGCGAGCAGACCTCGCCGACGCAGCCGTTTCCCGCCTTGCCGCCGCCGCTGGTGCCGCAGAGTTTTACCGCCGACGACGCGTGGGGAGTTCTCTACTTTGATCGACAGAAGTGCCGCACGCGGATCGCGGGCCTGCGCACCGACGGCGTGTTCACGCCGCCCAGTCTCAACGGCTCGCTCCAGGTGCCGGGCAACACCGGCGGGATGAACTGGAGCGGCGCCGCATTCGATCCCGAGCGTCAGTTGCTGGTGACCAACGTCAACAACATGCCCGCTGAGGTTCACCTGATTCCGCGCGCCGAGTTCACGGAGCGGGAAAATAACTCGCGCGGATTCGATCTCGAGTTCGCGCCGCAACTCGAAGCGCCCTACGGG